>NZ_JBANDI010000008.1:0-125081 GCF_039123485.1 Flavobacterium sp. PL12 | reverse complement strand
TCTTTTGATGGATTTAAAACCCGAATTTTAGCAAAAATAACGTCTCTAACTATGATTCAATATATTAATAAGTTCATATTTAACAGACCAATAAATAATATTAAAATACAAATCAATTAATTACACCCAACGGGTTAAATAAATACTCTGTATATAATTTTTAAAAAAAAATAAAAGTCAGGGATTTTAAACAAAAGCAGGAATTATGAAAAAAAATTATAATATTAAAAAGCTTGAATTCAATATTAAATTACCTAATTATTCTCTTTTGCTAATATTGTCAATTCTAAATATGGTTATGCTAAACTAAATTTACGCCATAATTAGAATATTTAGTTTTAATTAAAAGAATTCAAATAAATTAAGATTGAAAAAATATTAAATAATATTTGGCCACCTTTTTGGCCACCCTTTAAAAGCAAAAAGCCTCTTAATCAGTCGATTAAGAGGCTTTTAAGTACCCGGAGCCGGAGTCGAACCGGCACGGTTTCCCACAGGTGTTTGAGACCAGCGCGTCTACCAATTCCGCCATCCGGGCTTAGCAGACATGAAATAACAACAGTCATTTCGACGCAATAAAAGATGTGATTGTGTTTAAATCAACCATCAATTCCTTTAACACCCTGCAAATGTAAAAAATAATATTAAATGTTCAACTAAAAATACTTAATTATTTCCTTTCAGAGTTAAATAAATTTTATAAATTTGCACCTCGTTAAAAACGAAATACACAACTAACTACAAAACAACAAATTAAATGTCACACCTAGAACCGGAAGCTAAAATTTTTGCTTGTTCACAAAGTGTCTATCTAGCTGAAAAAATAGCGAAAGAATACGGAATCCCATTAGGGAAAATCACAACGTCAAAGTACAGCGACGGTGAATTCCAGCCTTCTTACGAAGAGTCAATCAGAGGGTTACGCGTTTTTATTGTTTGTTCAACTTTCCCATCGGCAGATAATTTGATGGAATTGTTATTAATGATTGACGCTGCAAAGCGTGCTTCAGCAAGACATATAACAGCAGTAATTCCTTATTTTGGTTGGGCAAGACAAGATAGAAAAGACAAACCAAGAGTTCCGATTGGAGCTAAGCTAGTAGCTAATTTATTAGATGCTGCTGGAGCAACAAGAGTAATGACTATGGATTTGCACGCTGACCAAATTCAAGGTTTCTTTGAGAAACCAGTAGATCATCTTTTTGCATCCACTATCTTTTTACCATATGTAAAAAGCTTAGGATTAGACAATTTAACAATTGCTTCTCCAGACATGGGAGGTTCTAAAAGAGCTTACGCCTATTCTAAATTCTTAGAATCAGACGTAGTTATCTGTTACAAACAAAGAAAAGAAGCTAATATTATCGACAGCATGGAATTGATTGGTGACGTTAAAGGTAAAAATGTAATCTTAGTTGATGACATGATTGATACCGGAGGCACTTTGGCGAAAGCCGCTGATTTAATGATCGAAAAAGGAGCATTAAGTGTAAGAGCAATATGTACGCATGCCATTTTATCAGGAGATGCTTACGAGAAAATAGAAAATTCTAAATTGTTAGAATTGATTGTTACCGATTCTATTCCTTTAAAGAAAGAGTCAAAGAAAATTAGAGTATTGAGTTGCGCACCACTTTTTGCTGAAGTAATGCACATGGTTCACCATAACAATTCAATAAGCGGAAAGTTTATAATGTAAATTAGAAACTTCTCGAAGATAGACAAACAAATAGTAGAGTTTTTAGATAATGCAATCATCCTAATTTACGGCTACTTATTGTCTATATGCAAAGTATAATATTAATAACTATAATAAATTTACAATGAAATCGATTACAATTAAAGGATCAGAAAGAGAAAGCGTGGGTAAAGTTGCGACTAAAGCCCTACGTAATGCTGGATTGGTTCCTTGCGTTTTATACGGAGGAAATCAGGCAGTTCATTTCTCAGCAGAAGTTATGGCTTTCAGAAGCTTGGTTTACACCCCAAACGCTCACACAGTTGAGATCGATCTTGGAAACGGAAAATCATTCAATGCAGTTTTACAAGACATCCAGGTTCACCCGGTATCTGACAAAATTCTACACATTGACTTTTTCCAATTGTTTGACGACAAAGAAATCACCATTGAAGTTCCAGTGAAAATTGTTGGTAAATCAAAAGGAGTTATGGCTGGTGGAGATTTACGTTTGAACACACGTAAACTTAAAGTAAAAGCTTTACCTAAAAATCTTCCAGATTTTATCGAAGCTGATATTACTCCATTAGACATGGGTAACAAATTATATGTTACTAAAGTAGCTTCTCCTGACTACAAAATCATGCACCCAGACAACACTGTTATCTGTCAAGTGAAGATTTCTCGTGCAGCGATGAAAGCAGCTCAAGAAGCAGCAAAAGCAGCAAAAGCTCCAGTAAAAGGAAAGAAAAAATAATATTTTTTCAAGCATATTTAAAAGCATCAGTTGTAAAACTGGTGCTTTTTTTGTTTTATCCCTTTTCTATATAATTAGGAGCAGTCGCTTTTATTTTCAGTACAATAATTGTCCCGCTTTACATTACAATCTTTTTGCGCGCCTGGTAGGCTCACAAAAAGGATTTTCATTGCAATCGGGGCTACTTTACACAATTTACTTCCTTAAGAAATCCGTGCTCAAATTTTAACTGTACATCAAATGAACCGAGAAATTATAAACCAAACATGTATTAGAAATTATCCAATTAAGTTTACTTTTGCATTATGATAAAATGGATCAAAAAACTGTTTTTATCAACAAAAACAGAAGATAACACGCCTGAAATGAAGAAATTTTTAATAGTAGGACTTGGCAATATAGGTGCAGAATATACCAATACGCGCCACAACATCGGTTTTAAAATAGTAGATTTTTTAGCTCGTAAAGAAGGCGTTTCTTTTGAAACCGTAAAATTAGGCGCATTAGCGGAATACAAATTTAAAGGCAGGACTTTTTTATTATTAAAACCGAACACCTATATGAACCTCAGCGGGAAAGCAGTTCAATATTGGATGGAGAAAGAAAAAATAGCATTAGAAAATATCTTTATTATTACTGATGATTTAAATCTCTCTTTTGGAAGTATAAGAATTCGTCCTAAAGGTAGTGATGGCGGTCACAACGGATTAAAAAACATTAATTTGGTTTTGAACACTCAAAACTATGCCCGATTCCGTTTTGGTATAAGTGATGAATTTAAAAAAGGAAAACAAGTAGATTACGTGCTTGGAGACTGGGACGATGCTGAAAAAGCTGCGCTTCCTGAACGATTAGAAATGGCTTCTGAAATCATAAAATCTTTTGGAACGGCTGGTTTAGAAAATACTATGACTGCATTCAACGGAAAATAAAAAAGAGGACAAACGTAATCAGACAAAAAAAATCTCTAATTTTAAACAATGGTAACTTTTTTACAAAATAAAGAATTTGTAAATTAAGTGCGATTAAGGTTTTAAAATTTACGTATATCATTGAAAAAATAAAACTATGAAAAAAATTACTTTTCTATTACTATTATGTCTTGCTTTTATGGCTAACCATAGTGTTGCGCAAGTAAATAATATGCAAGAGGTCGAGCTTTTTGGCAAGAAAAAATTAATAAATAATGGATCAGTTATTCGATGTGCCACAACTGAATATGAAGAGTATTTAAAATCAAAAAATAGCAACCGACCTTCAATTAATCAATTTGAAAAGTGGATTGCTCCAAAGATTGCTTTAGAAAAAAAGAAGAATTTGAACCCTTCAAAAACACAGCGAACTAATGCTATTATTACCATACCGGTAGTAGTGCACGTTATTCATAGTAGAGACTTGATAGGAACTGACGAAAATATTAGCGATGGCCAAGTGGAAAGTCAGATTCGAGTACTAAATGAGGACTTTAGAAGAAGACCTAACACACCTGGCTTTAATACGAATCCAGTTGGCGCCGATGTAGAAATTGAATTTGTTTTGGCAAAAAGAGATCCGGCAGGAGTAACATCTAACGGAATAAATCGTGTCAATTTGTTACAAGGAAATTGGTCAACAGAGGACATAGATAATTTTGTTAAACCCCAAACGCAATGGGATCCTGAAAAATATTTGAATATATGGGTCGTTAAATTTGCAAATACGGAGCTCCTTGGTTACGCTCAGTTTCCAAGTCAATCTGGACTAACTGGACTAAATTCTAATGAGGGATCAGCACTTACAGATGGAGTAGTAATAGGATACAAATTTTTTGGATCAAATACTTATTTCCCTGGTGGAACTTACTTTCCAGTATTTGACAAGGGAAGAACAACGACACATGAAGTAGGACACTGGCTTGGTTTAAGACATATTTGGGGTGACGGAGATTCAGCAAGTGGATGCTCAGTAGATGATTTTTGTGACGACACTCCTAATACAGCAAAAGAAAATGAAGGATGTCCAGTAAATGTTGATTCTTGTCCATCACAAGGTAATGATATGATTGAAAACTATATGGATTATACTAATGATGCGTGCATGAATATATTCACAAATGATCAAAAATTACGTATGATCACGGTTATGAATAATTCACCACGAAGAGTTGCACTAAAAACTTCTGACGCTCTAGAACCTGGATTTATTTATGTAAATGATGGCGCTATATCTATTGTAAGTTTAAATTTAAATTCCTGTACTACCACATTTAGTCCTACTGTTAAATTAACAAATAAAGGATCTGCAATTTTAACCTCTGCTACTATTACCTACAGCGTAGATAATGCGAACGTGAGAACAATCAATTGGACAGGCAATCTTTCTAATAGTGCATCAGCAGAAATCACTTTAGATGCCATAACAGCAAGTGGAGGCAAACGTAATTTTAAAATTGAAATAAACAATGTAAATACAACAACAGATCAAAATATAAAAAACAATGTAAGTTCTATCGATTTTGATCTTATAAAAAGTTACTCTGGTAACACAGTCACTTTAACTTTGCAGTTAGACGAATATGGTTCTGAGACAGATTGGCAATTAACTAATTCAGCTGGAACTGTAGTTTACAAAGGCGGTCCGTATAATGATACAACCACTTCACCTGCTGTAATTACTGAGGTTTTTAACCTTCCAAATGATGAATGCTACACCTTTAAAATGTTTGACAATTATGGTGATGGGTTTTGCTGCGAAAACGGAACTGGCTATTATAACTTAAAAACTGCTACTGAAAATATAGTAGTGTCAGACGCGCGTTTTGAAGCTGAGGAATCGACCAGCTTCCGTATTGGAACACTTTCGAGAAATGATAGTAAAGAGCTAAGCTCAGTTACTGTGTATCCCAATCCAGTCACATCACTTTTAAATATCAACACAGAAAACCAACTAGAATCCCCTACCTCTTACACTATTTTCAATTTGCTAGGCCAAATAATAAAATCTAAAAAATTGAATCCAGCAGAAAATCAACAAATAAATGTTACGAGCCTATCTCAAGGCATCTATTTACTGAAATTAGTCAAAAACGATGTAGGAACAACTACAATTCGATTCATTAAAAAGTAATAATTTCTTTTATATTAACTAAAAAGGGCTGAAGTTTTCAGTCCTTTTTAAGTTATATCAATTGTATACATTAAATTTGCACCATCATAAAACCCTTGCTTTGAAGATTTTTCATTCTATAAACGATTTCAGTTCTACAAAAAAAACTATTATAACATTAGGCACATTTGACGGTGTTCATATTGGTCATAAAAAAATACTAGAAAGAGTAATCCAAAACACTGAGAACGAAAAGTACGAAAGTTTAGTTTTGACCTTTTTCCCTCATCCTCGAATGGTTTTGCAAGAGGACTGTGACATTGAATTACTTAATACAATTGATGAGAAAATAGATTTGTTAGAGGAAATTGGACTTCAAAATTTAGTCATTCATCCTTTTGATGAAATGTTCTCACGTTTAACTGCGGAAGAATTCGTCAAGACAGTGCTTGTAGACCGATTTGATATCCACAAAATAATTATTGGACATGATCATCGCTTCGGTAGAAATCGCACTGCAAACATAGATGACCTCATCGCTTACGGTGAGCAATATAATTTTGAAGTAGAACAAATATCAGTTCAGGAAATCAATGAAATTTCAGTAAGCTCAACAAAGATTAGACAAGCTTTAATTGAAGGAAAAATGACTTTAGCGAATGATTATTTAGGTTACGAATATTTTCTTACTGGTATTGTTGTCCAAGGCAAACAACTCGGAAGGACGATTGATTTTCCAACAGCCAACATTGAAATAAAAGAAAACTATAAATTAATTCCGCAAAACGGCGTCTATATCGTAAAGAGTATCATTGAAGATAAAGTAATATTTGGAATGATGAACATTGGTTTTAACCCTACCGTTAATGGTGAAAACCGATCTATTGAAGTACATTATTTTGATTTTAATGCCGACATATACCATCAAAATGTTCGAGTATCTATTTTGAAGCGCATTCGTTCTGAACAAAAATTCTCATCAGTTAGTGCACTTAAAACGCAGCTAGAGACCGATAAAAAAGAAGCGCTTAGCTATTTGAACAATTTATAAATAAGTCTTAAAATAATTTAATTACTCAGGATGCGCAACTTTTTGTTGTAGCTTTGAAATTATTGCATTATCATTGAACTACTTATAATTTTAAAAGCTGCATCATGAAAATACCTAGAGAATTAGTTAACGGATTGATTATAGTAATTGGAATTGGAATCTACTTCCTAATCATGGAGCTTTTAGGTTTAGCGGATATATATTTACTTCGTGTATTTAACGTGCTGTTTATTTTTTACGGGACTAATAGAACTTTAAAATCTAATTTCTTAGAAGGAAAAAAGGGATTAGCTACAAATGGAATCTCTGCGCTTTCAACAGCATTAATAGGTGTTTTTCTTAGTGTTATAGCATTAGTTGTTTACAGCTATATAAAAGGAGGAACTGATTATATTGGAACTTTATCTAAAACTTTTCTTTTCGGAGGCGAACCATCAATCATGACTTATTCTATATCTCTTTTGTTTGAAGGATTTAGTTCAGCAGTAATAGTTACATTCATTTTAATGTTAGTTTGGGATACGCGTTATAAATCTGATAAACATAGTGTTAAAGTGTAATTAACTTTCTTAATTTTCTCGCTTGAAATCAAGCTTAACGTGCTAATTAAACACTAAAAAAAATATTGTAATAGAAATTTAGCTGTTCAGTTTTCCAACGATAATTCATCCACCTATTGATAGAAATTAATTTTCCTAGAAATGACTTGGCCACTTTGTAATGTCACTTTGACGATAGCGATTTGGTTAACTAAACTGATACTAGAAGTAGTAAACGTATTGGAGTTTAAAGCACTATTTTGATATACTTTTCTACCTTGAAGATCAAACACAGTAATGCTTTTAATACTTTCAACTTGAGATTTAATTTTTAATTCTCTTTTATTCTTTGATATAACAAGTTGATTATCGTCACTATCGAATGTATTATTTCCTAATGTTTTATCTGTATAGCGAAGAACAAAACGTTTATCGAAAGATCCTATTTGAGTTGTAAAAGAGTACGGAGATTGGTTCAAGTCATGCACTACATCTAACATTTTATCTTCAAGATAAATATTTTGAGTTTCGAATAATCCATCTTTTTGATCAATAGAAATATTATAAATACCAGCAATTGTAGATTTGTATCCTAACGGCACAATATCAGTTTGATCAAATGGTAAAGCGCGACCTTGAATCACTAAATTCTTATCATTATTAATACTGTAAAAATCTATAAATTCATTTCCATTAAAAGTTCCACCGTCAAAAGCATTATCGTAATCATTTGTTGCATCAGTAATATAACCGACTAAAGTTTGCTTGAAAGCGCCTTGATCATTTGACAGGTTTAACCAAACACGGTGTTTTTCTACCTCGCCTAACTTTATTTTCTTATTTTTTTTTACTTTAAAAAAAGAGGTATTCCTCTCTACAACTCTCATACTATTATTGAAAATAACCGAACCTTTATCAGTAATAGTAGTGGTGAAAAAAGCTTGACCCGAGGCGATATTGCTGTTAGGAATAGTATTGTTAGTGCCTAAATTTAGAGATTTCCTGGTACCTACTCCGCCAAGTAAATTATACACAGCATAATCATTAGAAGTATAAATATTATTTGTAATTGGAGTATTGTGCGTCCAGAAATAAAGAGTTCCGTCTATAATTTTGTTATTTGCAACTAAAAATAAATCAGCATCAATTGCCGAAGGATATGGATTTCCAATCAAATATGAACTGTCATTTTTATCAATTGGAATAAAGTATTTTCCATTATTTGGAATACCAGTAAAAGTTGCTTGATATTTTGTCGCAACAGTTGTTGAATAGTCTTGTGGTCCGCGGATGATATACCCCATTCCCTCTTTCATTATATTATTTGGGATTTCTAATTCCCAGAATCCTTTAACTGAGTTAAAAGAGAAGAATTTATCTCCCATTGTGTTAGGAGAAACATCAATTAATTTTTGATTTTTAACTGGCGAAGACCAATAGCTGTAATCATCTCTCACAATTGCAGTAGTTTGTCTTTTCAGTTGTATCACTCCAGTATTTTCTATCTCGTCATCTGATTGATACAGCGAAGCGTTATTCTCTAATAGTAAAGTTCCCAATCCTGAATACTCAAAGGTCAGTCCTAATGTTTTACTATCTTTAATTGTAACTGTTTTGCCAGCGGCGATAGTACAAGAGCACGAATTAGCAGTCGTAGCAATATCGTAATTTCCATTTAAAGTTAGCGCTTTACCTAGCGAAGGAGACCCATTATTCCAAGAAGCACCATTCCAAACAGAACTATTATTACAAAGTTTTAATCTAGCAATGCGGTGTTTTGTTATACCTGAAACCGAATTAAAATTTCCAGCAATTAACAGTTTTGCATCTGGCGTAAAGCACATATTAAATAAAGTACTATTCAAATTTACATTAAAGGAATTGTCATAAATACCATCAGCCGTTAAACGAACTATTCTCATTACAGGTTTTGAGTTATAAGTTCCATTAAAAGTACCTCCTATTAGCAATCGATTGTCTGGTTGGACTAAAATAGTTCTAACTTCTCCTTTACTAAAACCAGAACCAATAACGAAGGTAGCGTCTAAGCCACCATTGCTATTCAATCTAACAATTCTTTTTGATGATATACCATTACAGGTTAAAAATGATCCACCAACGATTATTTTAGTATCAGACTGCAAAGCCAAAGAGAAAACGTTTTTATCAAATCCAGTTCCTATTGAAAAAGTTGAATCTATACTTCCATCAGTGTGTAAACGAACCAACTTATTATGAGCATTTCCACTAAAATTTGAAAATCTTCCACCTATAAGTATCTTCCCATCAGGCTGTATCAAGATAGCCTCTACAATTCCATCAGCACCTACATTTGTAAAACTTGAATCGAGAGAGCCATTTGGCAACAACCTTACAACACCGTCAACAGTTACTCCATTAAATTTTGTGAAATTACCACCTACAATTATTCTTCCATCATCTTGAATCGCAATTGCATATACTTGAGTAGTAAATCCTAAACCAATAACAAAGGTTGGATCAATCGTTCCATCTGGAAATATTCTACAAATTCTATTGATCAATGTGCCATTGTAACTTGTAAAATTACCTACAAAAACAATTTTTCCATCTGATTGCAAAGCCGCAGCTCTAATGAGGTTGTTCGCTCCGGTTCCAGCAGAATTAAAAGATAAATCTATTGATCCATTTTCCAATAATCGCGTAATGCGTGCTACACTTTTCCCATTAAATTTACTAAAGCTACCAAATGCCATCGTTTTATTATCTGCTAAAGAGATTACTTTTAAAACAGCATTATCAAATCCTACTCCTGAAGTCAAATAACCTATTTGTAAAGCTCCATCAGAATCAATCTTAGCAAGTCTTCCCTGATTTTGAGAATCAAAAACTGAAAAAGAACCTCCGATATAAAAAGAAAGATCAGAATCTAAAGTTACTGATAAAACTGCGGCCGAAGCAGGTCCCTTACCTATATCAAATGCTGAGACTAACGTGCCGTCAGCATTTAACAACGCAAGTCTATTAACGTCTTTTCCATTATATGATGCTGAAAAAGAACCACCAACCATAATTTCACCTGAATTCACGATTTTGATAACAGAAACTGAACCATTACTAAATCCAGATCCAGATTCGAATGTAGCATCTAGTAATCCGTTCTTATCTAACCGCACTATTCTATTAATGCCTATTCCATTAAAACTTGTAAAATCTCCACCAAACACTATTTTACCATTAGCTTGAATAGCAATACTTTTAACATTATTATCAAATCCACTTCCAATACTAAATGTATTATCTACACTTCCTGAAGGGTTTAATCTTATTACTCGGTTACATGCAACACCGTTAAATAAAGTAAAATTACCGCCTATGATTATTTTTCCGTCAGATTGAACTTGCACAGTCTCAACGAGAGCATTTGGTCCCAATCCAGTTGTAAAAGATGTGTCAAGATTTCCATTCGGAAAAATCCTAGCGATTCTATTTACAGTATTGCCATTGTACTTAGAAAAACTACCCACTATGATAAAACTACCATCAATTTGCAAGGCAAAAGAATAGACTGCATTACTATTTTCAACAATGGAACTATCAAAAGTAAGGTCAAGAGAGCCATCAATATTTAATCGAAGTAAATGGTCAGCAGCAATCCCATTAAATGACGTAAAAGATCCTCCTACAAGTATTTTCCCATCAGACTGAATTAAAGAGCAATTTATTATACCATTAAAACCTGATCCAGTTATAAAACTAGGATCCTTAGAGCCATCAGGAAGTAAACGACAGAGTTTAGGTGTTATGGCACCATTAAAATTTGAGAACTCGCCACCCACGATTAATTTTCCATCTGATTGTAAAGTAACTGTTCGAACAGTTCCATCAAAACCATCACCAAGCAAACCATCATCATAAGTATTGAAAGTAGCATCTGCTTTTCCTTCTTGAGAATACGTAATATTAGTGATAAAAAAGAATAATAAAAAGACGGAGTAAAGTAGTTTTGTTTTCACCTGTTGATTAGCTTAAATTTATATCAAAAAATCTTTAACTTATTTAAGAAAGATAATTTTAATAAAAATAAATACAATCTACATTTTACACAATACCCACATTTAGGGATATTTACGATTATTTATTTAATACAATTCATACATATTATAGAATATAGAGACTTTATATAAAATCAAATAATTCCAAAAATAAAACTTTTAAAAACTCAAATTTATTTTAAAAATACTCAAAAAAAATCCCATTATGCCTTAGCACAATGGGATTTTCAATAGTTTCCAATAAGAAAGTTCTTAACTAGAAAGCGATTTTCTTAGTTATCACATTACCATTAGTTAAAGTTACTTTTACTACCCCTACTTGCTTCAATAAAGGAATTCTTGAAGAACTAAAGTCATTAGTACCTATTTTATCTTTTTCAAATACTTTCTTTCCTGATAAATCAAAAACGGTAATTCGCTCGATTGATTCTGTTTGCGATTTAATTTTTAGTTCATTTTTATCTTTAGAAATTAGCACTAAATTATCTAACTGTTCAAAGTCAGTGTTTCCTAAAGTTCGATCAGTATAACGTAAAACAAAACGATCATTAAAAGTTCCTTTTTGTGTCGTAAAACTATAAGAAGCTGTTTTTAAATCATGTATTACGTTTAGCAGTTTATCTTCTAGAAAAATATTTTGAGTTTTAAGCAGACCATCAGCATCATTAATACCAATACTAAAAGTACCAACTAATTGTGATGTGTATCCTAAAGGCACAATATCATTTTTATCAAATGGTAATGCTCTTCCTTGAATCACGAAATTTCTATTGTTATTCACACTGTAAAAATCTACATACTTATTTGCAGAAAAACTTTCACCATCATAACGATCGTCATAATCATTGGTTGCATTAGTTACGTATCCTATTAGAGTTTGTTTAAAAGCTCCTTCAGAATTACTAAGATCTAGCCAAACACGACTTTTTTCGATAGTGCTTTTCGTTTTAGCATTTGATTTAGTTCTAAAAAATTGAGCATTATTATTTAATGAAGCTCCGCCACCAACTCTCATGTCATTGTTGAAGGTAACTGATCCGGCTCCTTTACTCGTTGCAAAAAAAGCTTGACCTGATGCTATATTTCCAGATGGCGTTAGACTAACGCTAATTGATGGTTGACCAATACCTACAGCAACTCCACCAACGGAATTATAAGGAGCATAATCGTCTGAAGTGTATGCAAAAGTCCCTGAGCCTGCCTTTCCTGGATCAATACCTGAAGCTGCTTGTATAGCCGTTTTGTGTGTCCAGAAAAAGATGGTCCCCTCAATTTCATTTGAATTAAAATCTAAAAAATCCTCGGCTTTAAGAGCAGATGGATAAGGATTTCCTAACAGAACAAAGTTTCCGGTTGGACCAGTTGGTGTAGTTTTTGTACCATTATTAGGTACTCCTGTAAAAGTACTTGTTATAGTGTAAGCAGTATTATCTGCTCTTTGTCCTCTAATAGCATAGCCAACACCAAAAGCCATCACTGTAGATAAATTTGCAGGTCCCCAATAATTTGTATTAGAATCAAACGAATTCATATAGCCATAATCATATTCAGGAGAAATACTCAATTTCTGACCAGCGACAGGGGATGACCAATAGGTGTAATCAGTTTCTATTAATGAAGGTGTTGTTCTTTTATAAATTATAGGTCCTGTATTATTGTTAGTAGCAACAGCAGCTGTTTGAACTAAACTTGATTTATCTTCGAAAGTTAGAGAACCGCCACTAACTTTCAATTCGTTGGTTAAGGTCATTGTAAAGCCACTTGGTACTATAATAGTCCCAGTAGTAACCTCGCAAGAACATCCTACTAAATCTAACGCTGGCGTATTTGCACCAAAAGTATAATTACCTGAAAAAATTATTTTTTTAGTACTCGTTGGAGTGTCGTTTGACCAAGCAGAACCATTCCATGTTGTTGACGACTCATCTTTTATTACTACCGGTAAAGAAGGAGGTGAAATACAACCTGCAGCATTAGTTACAGTAAAAGTATAAGGATTACCAATTAATGTTAAACCCGTTACTTTTTTAGTAACTCCTGTTCCAAAAATATTTCCTGGATTAATTGTCCAATTACCTGCTGGCAAACCAGTCAAAGTAACACTTCCTGTTGAATTAACGCAATCAATATCTTCTATAGTGCCTACTGTAGGAGCAACCGGAGTTAAACTTGTAGCTGCTATCGTTGTTACTTTGCTAGTAGAACATCCTAGAGCATCACTATAATTAAAAGTATATGCACCAGAATCTAAACCTGTTCGATTAAGAGTTGTTGCGCCATCAGCCCAGGAAACGTTTATCACATTGATAGTAGCAAAACCCAATGATCCTGTGATTCCACGTAAATCAATTCTTTTCGAATATACTAAATTATCTAATGCGTCAAAAAGCTCTAATAGCACATCTCGCCCTCTATCACGGCAGCAATTACTATCTCGATTATAAATTACGATGTTTTTCAGGTTTTTTCCTGAGCCCAAATCAACTTTTATATTCTCACCACTAATTTCTTCTCTACTGTGCCAAAAATCATTGCTAGTATCTAAAACACCATCAATAGCTTTTTGAGGTCCATATATAGTTGGATTGTTTAGGTAGTTTGAACTAGAAATAGCTGACGCTCCGTTTGAACTTAACGCAACATTAGTGCCGCTAAACACTTCAAATGCTTGAATTTCTGCTACTTGTATAAATTCATTAATTTGCTGTGTCACCTTAATATACCTTACATTACTTAAACCTCCCGAAATTATAGGATTTATTGTAGCATCGTTTTTATCGCTACAACTTTCATCAGCTTTAGTTACTGTTATTACGGGAACTGCATTTATTTTTATAATTTTAGTGGCAGTAGTAGTTCCGCATGAACCTCCACTTGCTGTTAAGGTCAAAGTAACATTTCCTGATTCATCAGCGCCAGCGGTATATTTAGCAGTTGATGGATTATTGGCGTTTGTCCACGTACCAGTTCCTCCTGTCCATAAAGAGGCTGTTGCTCCACCTGATATAAATCCTCCCATTTGTATTGTAGTGCCCCCTTGACAAATTGGAATTAATGCTGAGCCTGCATTTGCTATCGGTTTTAAATTAACAGTAATTGCATAATTTGCAGACGCCACACCGTTTCCACAACCATTAACTCCATACACTGTTAAATTACCTGCAGTTGCAGTATCAGCAAATGTAATAGTGGGTGTTGCTGTTGTTCCATTACTAATTGTAGCTCCACTTCCTGAATATGTCCATACATAACTTACAGCATTGGAAATAACTGGCACTGAATAGGCAACGCCAGACTGCCCTTGACAAACAGTTGATGTTCCAGTGATGGCACCAGCTGTAATAGGTTTACCAACAATAACAGTAACACTATCAGATAATGTGGTCGAACAGTTATCGAAACCTACGCCATTTTTAACACTTACTAATTTATAAATAAATGTTCCAGCAGTTCCTGTAGGAGCAGTAATGTAATTTATTGATGAATTTGCAGCAATACTAACTTCATTGTTGCTTCCTCCATTTATTGTATAAATAACTTTTGCTTCATAATTTTGAGGATTAGTTATTGTAATTACAGGAGGTGCTGCACCTACACAAACTGAAGCATTACCACTTATAGTTGCACTCGTAGGTAAATCTCCTACTTGAATATTTAAAGTAGAACTACTATTACTTGTACCACAGCCATTGGATGCAGAAACAGTAAGATCTCCTTGAGTTGCCCCAGCACTGAATGCTATACTTGCTGAAAGACCATTTGCTGCAGGAGTAATTGTCCATCCCGTTGCTGTTGTAGCCCAGGTATAGCTTACAGCATTTGCTACTGCAGCAATACTGTATGTCAAGGAAGTTGTTTTACATACTTTTTGTAAACCTGTAATAGTTCCAGGAGCATTAGGTCTGCCCGCACTTGTGGTAACTGTAACGAAATTTGACACAAAATTACATCTCCCTCCATTATTTACTAATGGTTTTAAAACTCTTCTGTAATATATAACGATATTTGTTGTTGTTGCTGTTTGAGTTGGTGGCGTATAATCTTCTGAAGTTGCCCCCGATATATCCGTAAAAGCTACATTATCCGTTGAAACTTGCCATTGATAAATTGAATTTGTTCCTCCAGTACAATTACCAAACGTACTTCCGTCTAAAACACCTGGTGAAATCCCAGAACAAACATTACGTGTAGCAACACCCGCAATACTATTACCTGAACCATCAAAAGGTGTTAAACTAAAACCTACTACATTTCCTCCTATGTTCTCGTAATAATCTAAAACAATTTCACTATCCCCTTTCAAATAAATCAAATTGTTACAATACGATGTATTTCCTTGCTCTTTCCATTGATTAAAAACTAAAACATTATCTACATAGACACGCACACCATCATCGCCATTTACATTCAAAAAATAACAACCTGTTTTGGTAGAGCGCATTCTGTAACGTACCGCAAAAGTTTCTGTGTAAATATTAGTTCTATTCACCCCATCCACTAGCACTGTAAAACATTTTGTGTCACCGCCAAAATTTTCAGAAATTGTTTCAGTTGCAATGTTATAATATCCAACATAATTGGCATCTATAAAAGGAGATGTTGTAGTTGTAGGAGTTGTAGGAGAAGTTCCTCCTGGAGGAGCTGAACCGCTCCAATTGTACACATGACCAACCCACTGATCTGTACCAGAAGCTGTTTGTGAATCCTGAGTGTTTCCAACACTATTTAAAGTCAATGTTAAAGTACCACTATATTGATTAGAGCTATTAATACAACTAGCTCTTGAAAGTAAAACCTTTATTTTTCCTGACAAGGTTGACGTCCAGCTAGAAATTGACGCTCCTGTCGCTCCAGTTCCATAACCTGCAGTTCCTAAATTTGAATTGTCAGCGGCATTAAATAAAGTTAGGTTTTCTGTACCTGGAAAAACTTCTCCAACTGAAAAAGTATAGGTAAATCCTTTAACCACATTCACTACAACATATTGTCCAGCATTAACTTGTGCTGTTGTAATTGTGTTTGGATTATCAATACAAAAAGTATAATCTGATCCAACTTGAGGTGATGTTAATCCTGTGTAGGCGCATTGCGCGTAACCAAACGTAAAATTTAGTAGAAGTGAAACTGCAAGAAGTATTTTTTTATTCATGGGGCGAATTTTCAATATATTTAGTAGGCAAAGCGAAATTATTTACAAATATTCCTTAAAATTAAGAGCGCTGAAACGAGCTAACCTACAAAGATAGTCGCACTTTTAAAAGAATCAATTATCGTCGACTAAAAGCATATTTAGTCGTTAAAATGCGTAAATAATTTATTTGAAAATCACAATAACCTACACTGTTTTTCTAAAAAATTTATTTTTATAAAAAACACAGTAATGCGTTTGAAAATCAATGATGGCTTCATATCAATAAAATTGGAAATTGCATTTAGGAAATTGTATTTTTGTACAAGCGAGCAATCTTTTTTACTTAAAAACTTAGTCGTAAAACCTGCAAAATGAAAGACTTTTTCACCATAAAACAAGCCACACAAAAACTCGAACATTATTGCGCCTATCAAGATCGTTGTCATGAGGAAGTAGTTCAAAAACTGCGAACCATGAAGATGGATGCTGATGAAATTGATACTATTATAGTCCAACTTATTGCTGATAACTTCCTAAATGAAGAACGTTTTGCTTGTAGTTATGCCAGAGGTAAACACCGAATTAAACATTGGGGTAAAATCAGAATTATAAATGAATTAAAGTTTAGAAAAATCTCTGCGACAGTAATAAAAATCGCTTTAAAAGAAATTAATGATATAGAATATTTCGAAATGTTTGACGAATTAACAGAAAAGCATTGGGAAACTACCTTCGAGAAAAATGTTTTGAAAAAGCGAAAGAAATTCTGTGATTATTTTCTTCGAAAAGGCTGGGAAAATAATTTGATTTATCAGAAGGTAAAGGAGCTGGAGAATGCGTAAATTTCCGATTATAATTTAAATGCTTTAATATGTAAAAAGAAATTTCAGTGTAATAAAAAAAGACATTGCCTTGAATTAACAAAACAATGTCTTTAATAATTTAACTTCTTTAAACTCACGATTTGCTGTGACGAACTGTATAAAAAAATTTCCCAGAGATTAAACTAATTTCCACAAATTGAATCCTTTTAATCTTTGAAATCTCTGGCAAAAAAACTTTAATTACTGAGATCAATAAGGTTTAATCTATCATTAGAGTAATTTTTTTGCTATAATTACGAGCTAAATGCAAAAGCCTTGCGTTATTTAAAAGTATATTTCAATCCAAACAATAAATTACCTTTTGGCATTGGAATCAAACTACTTTCAGAATATTCAGTATTAAAAATATTATTGGCATATATTGAAAGCTCTAACTCTTGAATTTTATAAGCTGCACTTAAATCAACCACATTATAACTCACTCCCGAAGTTCTTTCCATATAGCGATAGGCAATCGAATTACTAAAATCTTTAAACCATTGCATTTGGTACGAACCAACCATTTGATGCTTCAATGAATTGATTGAATATCTTGATTCGACAGCAGCAGTTTTCTTAATTTCATCATCACTAAAAGTGTAGCCTAAATTAATTTTTTGATCTAGATTATTAAATTTAAAATTGTAATCGAATTGTGTTTCAAATCCTTTTGTATTCACATCTTGTATATTCTGTGGAGAAAAAACAAGATCTGTACTATTTACCCTTACGTAATCAATCAAATTATGCGAATCTCTATTAAAACCAACTAACGAAAGTCTAAAACGATTCGTGTTCCATCTTATTCCTACTTCCTGTGCTAAAGCATCTTCAGCTTGTAAATTTGGGTTTCCTATTGCTTGTGGCCCTATATAATATAAATCAGTATACGTTGGTACGCGATAGGTATAGCCAATATTTCCATACACGCGAACTTCATCATTTATCTTAAATCCTACATCAATTCCTGGAAACAATTTGTTATCAAAATCAGAAAAATAAGACGCTGCAATTCCTGGCGTAATATCGAATTTATCATCCATAAATTGAAAACGATGCTCTAAAAATAGTGTCGCAATTTCTCGTTGATTATCACCTAAACGATTACTACTTATAAAATACTTTGAGAATTCCAAACCAAAACCAGTGACACCAATAGAGGACGAATAAGAACCGTTCAATTCTGCGGCTACTTTATTAGTCAAGTGTAAATTTCTATATGAAGAAGGATTTTCTCTAACGTATATATATTCATCTTGATTTCTTCTCCAATATACTCTGGGTTTCCAAGTAAAATTTCCCTTTTCGATAACGGTCGAAAAGCCAACTAAAGAAGCTTGCGTTTCTTCGTATTGTCTTGTTGCCGATGGAATTCCGTAAAATCCATTCGCTCCAAATTTCTTTTCAGAATGACTAGCAATTAAATTTATCGGTAGTTTATTTTTATTAAACTGACTTTTTACAAATATGTTTACATTATCAAAATCTGTATTTTCTCTGTAGCCTTCAGAAAAATTCTTGCTAAAATGAACAATGTGACTACTATTCTCTAGATTAATTGATCCTGTGGCTTCTGCCAAAAATTGTCCATAGGAACCTGTTTGTAACTTAGTTACTACTGTGTTTTGAGGCGCATTTTTAGTAACAATATTTACAGCCCCAGAAAATGCATTTTGACCAAAAATACGCGCCGCTGGTCCTTTAATAATTTCGATTCTTTCTATAACTTCAATTGGTAAAGCTAAGTTTAGAGTGTGATGTCCTGTTTGCGCATCATCTACTTTAATTCCGTCAATCAGCAAAAGTGTTTGGTCAAAACTTCCACCTCTTATGTATAAATCGGCCTGCATTCCGTTGACACCTTGACGTCGTACGTCAACACCAGCTACTTGCTGTAATGCATCAGCGACATTTGTTACTCCTGATTTTTTTATGTCACTTGCGGTGACAATTTGAATAGTTCTAGAATTTTTGTCAAAAGGCAAATCGATTCTTGAGGAAGTCACTATAACTTCTTTTAGCGAATCTGTTTGTTGCTGGGTTTGCTGTGCTTTTGCTGCTAAAGTAAAAAGTACTAAAGAAGCCAATGCCATCGTGTTTTTCATAATTAATTTTATTGTTCATTTTTAAAACGGTGCAAAAGTCGTAACTTTCCGGACCAGTAATCTAGTCCACCTTTTAAATTATGAATAGTCCGGTTGAAGCGCTCTTAAAACAAATAATTCTATTTAAAAAAAATACATCAACAGCAGTATTTATTCAAATTTCTCATCAAATTATAGACGCCATTCAGCGCGGTTACTTAACTAAAGGAACTGCATTGCCTGGAACACGATCTCTTAGTCAATTACTACAAATCCACAGGAATACTGTAGTTGCGGTCTACGATGAATTAGCAGCGCAAGGTTGGGTAGAAATCATACCAAACAAAGGAACATTTGTTATTGTTCCAGAACAAAAAACAGCTTCAATTAAAGCTATTACTTATCCAGAAAATCAAGATAAAGAATACACTGAAAAAACAGGATTTGATTTTGAATCCTCTTTTCACTTAGCTTCTACTGTTGAAAAAAGTCAGACCAAATACACGATTAATGACGGGCAACCAGATTTAAGACTACATCCAACGCATCAATTTTCAAAGTGGTATAGTGCTACCATGAAACGAAAAGCAGTGCTTTCAAAATGGAATCAAATAGAAAACAGTAATTACTCTACTTATGAAAAGCAGTTATGTAATTATTTGAATGCTACTCGCGGCTTTCATATCGATCCTAAAAATTTAATGAGCACTAGAAGTATAGAAATGAGTTTATACATCGTTTCACAGCTTTTAGTAAAGCCTAAGGATGTGGTTTTGGTTGGGAACTGGAGCAATTTTGCAGCCAATATGATTTTTCAACAAGTTGGCGCAACTATCCGTACTGTTCCAATTGATGAAGATGGATTAGACATAGATTTTATAAGAAAGCAGTATAGCAAAAAGTCAATCCGTTGTGTATACGTGTGTGCACATCGGCATTATCCAACGACTTGGACGCTCAGTGCAAAACGAAGATTAGAACTATTAGAATTAGCGAAAGAATATGAATTTGCCATTATAGAAGACGATTTCGATTATGACTTTCAGTTTGAAGGTTCAGCAATGTTACCAATGGCAAGTTCGGACTCTAATGGTAATGTAATCTACTTAGGGAAATTAGGACAATCTTTTTTTCCTAGTTTCCAAACCGGTTTTGTAGTTGCACCAACTACTTTAATTCAAGAAGCTAAGAATTATCTACAAATGCTAGACAAACAAGGCGATGTGATTCAAGAGCAAATGCTTTCTGAATTAATTCATGAAGGCGAAATTCATCGTTTAATTAAAAAAAATATTGTCAATTACAAGCAAAGGCGTGATCGCTTGTCGCAAATGCTAGAATACTATTTTAAAGAAACAGTTCGATGGAAAACACCAAGTGGTGGATTAGCAATTTGGTTAGAATTCGAACCAAAAATATCATTAGTTCAATTAGCCGACGAATCAAGTAAAAATGATTTATCGCTACCTAAAACTATTCTCTATCAAGATAAGAACACTTGCGCCATACGATTTGGTTTTGGTCATCTAAATGAAGATGAAATTGAAATCGTAATTAACAAGTTGAAAATCGCTTATGATGTTGTTGTTGGGAAGTAAATTTTTAAAAATTAAGACATTGGTGCGTGAAATATAAAAACCACCCCACCCTACGGGCACCCCTCCAGCGGAGGGGAATAAAATAGAAGTGAAAAAGAGGTGGATTATTGCCATAAAAAAAGCCTAACGTTTCCGCTAGGCTTGAGTTTTATATTCGAAATCACTTTAGTCAACTAAAACGATAACTTTATTGTCTTTCATTTCAATTGTACCTGAATTGATAGATAATGTATAATTTTGATCATCCAGCTTTGTGAACTTAGCTGCTACTTCTTTATCGAAAGTAAAACTAGAAGCTGTAATTTTCACTTCACCTTTTTCCAAAATAGAAACAACTGGTGCGTGATTATTCAAAATTTGAAAACTTCCATTAACTCCAGGTAAGGTAACCGAAGTTACTTGTGCTGAAAATAATTTTGCTTCTGGTGAAACTATTTCTAAAATCATAATTTTTTAGTGTTTAGTGTTCAGCTTTCAGTGTTCAGTTATAAACCGAACACTAAATACCAATAACTATTTTTATGCTTCTGCTAACATTTTTTCTCCAGCTTCGATAGCTTCTTCGATAGTACCTTTAAGGTTAAAAGCTGATTCAGGTAAGTGATCTAATTCACCATCAATAATCATATTAAATCCTTTGATAGTATCTTTAATATCAACTAAAACACCTTTTAATCCTGTAAATTGCTCAGCAACGTGGAAAGGTTGTGATAAGAAACGTTGTACACGACGTGCTCTTGAAACAGATAATTTATCTTCTTCAGATAATTCTTCCATACCAAGAATCGCAATGATATCTTGAAGTTGTTTGTATTTTTGTAAAATTTCTTTAACTCTTTGAGCACAGTCATAATGCTCATCACCTAAAATTTGTGGAGTAAGGATTCTTGAAGTTGAATCCAATGGATCAACTGCAGGATAAATGCCTAACTCAGCAATTTTACGAGACAATACTGTTGTAGCATCTAAGTGAGCAAAAGTTGTAGCTGGTGCTGGATCCGTTAAATCATCCGCAGGAACGTAAACCGCTTGTACAGATGTAATAGATCCTTTATTTGTAGATGTGATACGCTCTTGCATCGCTCCCATTTCAGTTGCCAATGTTGGTTGGTAACCTACAGCAGATGGCATACGACCTAAAAGTGCCGAAACCTCAGAACCTGCTTGTGTAAAACGGAAGATATTGTCAACGAAAAACAATACATCTTTACCTTGATCGCTTCCTGCTCCATCACGGAAATATTCAGCAATAGATAATCCAGAAAGTGCTACACGAGCACGAGCTCCTGGTGGCTCATTCATTTGTCCAAAAACGAAAGTAGCTTTAGACTCTCTCATTCCTGGCATATCAACTTTAGATAAATCCCATCCTCCATTTTCCATAGAGTGCATGAATTCATCACCGTATTTTATAATTCCTGACTCTAACATCTCACGAAGTAAGTCATTCCCTTCACGTGTTCTTTCTCCTACTCCTGCGAATACTGAAAGTCCACCGTGACCTTTTGCAATATTGTTAATCAATTCCTGAATCAAAACTGTTTTACCAACACCAGCACCACCGAACAATCCAATTTTACCCCCTTTTGAGTAAGGCTCAATTAAATCAATTACTTTAATACCTGTGAATAAAACTTCAGAAGATGTAGATAAATCTTCAAAACGTGGAGCTTGACGGTGAATTGACATTCCGTTTTCGCCTGTTTTTGGTAAGTTTCCTAAACCATCAATTGCATCACCGATCACGTTGAATAAACGACCGTAAACGTCTGCACCAACTGGCATTTGGATAGGATTTCCTGTTCCAACTACTTCATAACCTCTACTCAAACCATCTGTTGAGTCCATCGAAATAGTACGGACTGTATTTTCACCGATGTGAGATTGTACTTCAAGTACTAATAAAGTACCATCTTTTTTTGTGATTTCTAACGAATCATAAATTTTTGGAAGTTCAACATCCTTACCGTTGAAAACTACGTCAACTACTGGTCCAATGATTTGGGCAACTTTTCCTATTACTTTTGACATTACTTATGTATTTATTAAATAGCTATTTAGGTTTATGAATTAGTATCAACCGAAACGTATCGATTACATGCTTTTTTCAGTTTGCAAAGATAATTTTTTAATATAAAAAATCAACATCTTTTAGGATAAAAAAACGAAAATTTAAACGATTCTTAAAAAAGAGATTTAAAACAAACGAAAGGCTATGATAGATACTAAAATTAAAAAACCACCGCGTCATTAAAACGGGTGGTTTTAGTAAAAAAAAAACAATTTATTATATTATAATGAAGCAGGGTATAAAATTCTATATAATCCTACATTCACCTTTTTAAAGTTTGAATTGTATTTTGTATTAATCGCCTCAGTAAATAGATTACCTATTATAGCATAACCTCTTGGACTCGGGTGAACCCCATCTAATGAGAACATTCCACCTGTAACAAAAGTAGATGTTGTAGTGAATCCATTATAAACAATTCCACCACTTGCCAACTGATCTGTAACTCCTTTTAATTCGACGAATGCTAAACCTTTAGCATCTGCGATTGTTTTAATTGTTAAATTATAAGCATCTGTTGCCACTTTAACTTCTGCAATTTCAGCTTTTGTTAAAACATCTTTATCCTGCATCGGGTATGTAATACCAAATTTGTTTAAAGGCGCAGGAATCCCTTGTGGAGATGAACCTATAACAGCCTGAGCAGTTAAAACCACTAAGTCATCTTTAGTAGCTTGTCTTGCTTTCCCAAAAATAACACCATAAGCAGTTGCTGTTGCTACTCCCAGATCTGCAGTAAAAGCAGCTTTTAATTGAAGAGATAAATCAGGAAGTGATTCGTCAATAATTAAAAGTGGATTCGGTGCTGTTGCAGATAATAAATTAAGACGGCCTCCAGCGCCAAACGCCGTCAAAGCTTGCTTCAAAGGTCCATACAACTGTGCATTTAAGGCCGCAATAGTTCCTTGCCCTACAGCTATATTTCCACCTCCTAAAACTGAAACAGTCAAAGGATTATAAGGAACTGTTGTAAAATAAGGTAATGCTGTTACGTAAGGTAAATTAGCTACTACACCTTTTGCGCCTTTAGCAGTCATTGCATTAACAATTGCTGTGTAAGTAGAAGCAAAAACAGTTGGGTCAGTAATATCAGTACTTCCGTAAGTCGCAGGATTAAGATTTCCTGTTTGATTTGTACCAGAACCCCCAGAAGTTGCATATCCTAAAATATCATTACCACCTATCCACAAAGAAAAGAAGGTAGCATCTTGAGCAACTGCATCAGCCACAATTGTCGTAGAAGGAGTTGAAGCAAATCTAACAAAATAAGGATTAGCTGTTCCGCCGCCTATTCCAGCAACATTTCCATAATTTGGAGCAAGTAAATGGTAACTTTTAGCACCAGGAACTCCTAAATTATTGAATGGGCCTGCTAATTTATTGGTTACTTCAGTAGTTGGCCTTCCAGATACAGGAACTGGCGCAGTTCCATTAAAAAATAATCTTGGCCCTAAAATCACATTTCCGCCTAAAAGTAATCCACCAACATTGTCAGCCATTAAAGGTGTTTTAAAATCACCTCCGCCTGCTAATGAAAATTGTTGAGCGATAACATTAGCATAAGATCCCTCTTGTGCTAATTTAAATAAAGCATTATCACTAAAACCCGCTGCATAAGAGTCACCTAATGCAACATATTTTGTAACAACAGCCGTTCCTGAAGTTAATGGCTTACCATCTGAAGAGGCGGCATCAATCATTACTTCATCATCATTATTATTACATGCTACAAATGCTAAGGAAGCAAATAGTAACCATTTGAAATTTTTTATCATTGCCTTTTGATTTTATAATTAATGATTATTACGGATTGATTGTCCAAGACGCAAAATATTGTTGTCCTATAAGCCCTGCTCCTAAAACTTGACCGTACTCTTTACCTCCAATATTTGAAGCACCTATTTTAAATGTAGATTTTAAAGATGGAAAATCATAGTTTATTTGCGCATCAACTACAGTTGCTGAAGCTATTACTCCATCAGCAAAAGAAGACTGCCATAAATACTCAGAATTCCATCTAGCACTAACATTGAATCCTAAATTAGCGATCAATTTCTCGTTGCCAATAGAAGCTTTTACGCGGTGTTTAGGTGTGTTAAAGCCTGCTTCAAAACTAGCATCTTTAGACTGGTCAAAATCAAATTGAGCGTAATTATAGTTCACACCTAATTCAAATTCTTTGTATACTTTTCTTGATAATCCAATTCCAAAACCTAAAGATTTAATTTCTAAGTCTGTATTTGTGTACAATTGAAAAGCTCTCGAGTTACCGTTTGCAAGTGCATGCAATGCTTGTTGACCGTCTGCACTAGTTAATCCACCTCCGTCTAAAGCTTTACCGTATAATGGAGTTACTACATTTAAATTACCAATGAAGTTGTTGTAGATATTGTAATACCCATTAATATCAATCGACGTTTTATTAATGAAAGAGCGATATCCTAATTCAAATGCTTTTACTTCTTCTGGTTTCACTAAATCAACGTTTGTTTTTAGTAAAAGCGCTGGGTTTCCAGCTACTGCAAATGCTGTAGCCGATGCAGCTGTAAATGAATTTTCATATGCATTAGCACCTGTGATCGTGACTGTATTTCCTTGAGCAAAAGCTTGTCCAACTGCAGTAGCAATAGGTAAAGTTTCAACAAATCTAGCTAAGTTATCTTTGGCTGAACCTAACAAAATAGCACTTCCAACATTAAAACCAATGTATTGGTCTTGAGTAGAAGGATTTCTAAAACCTGTTTGAAACGAACCTCTAAAATTATGTTTTCTGCTTTCTCCGCCTGAGTAAACTAACGATAATCTTGGCGATACGTTACCGTCAAAGTTTTGTGCTTTATCATAACGAACAGAACCTGTAAATTTCAAACGATCGTCTAATAATTTTTTCATTACTTGAGTGTACGCTCCATATTCGTCATAACGAATTGGTCCATCGCCGTCTGTGTAAATACGACCAAATGAATTCAATTCATACTGTCTGTATGATCCACCAACTTGAATTTCAGCAAACTCAATAAGATCTTTGAAATTGTAATTAGCGTCTGCGTGATAGATTTTTGAGTTATCTACTAACTTTGATCCTTTTAATACATCTGGATCATTAATAACTTGATTAAATGCATTTTTAAAAGCAGCAGTTCCAGGAATTAATCTACCTGTATCAGCTACATCTCTTGCACGGGAGTGTGCTTGAGTTGGCGTAAGTCCAGCTAATGTAGATTGAACATAAGTTCCAGCGTATTGACCAAACCATGTTTTATCATCTTTCCACTTTCTATTTACATTAATACCTGTAAATAACATGTCGTATGATTGACCACCATCTTCAGTAGTTGTATATCCTCTTAAGAAAAAGTTTTTACCTTTAAATTCGATTTTATGTTGTTGCATAAAAAAGTTGTTCAAGTAATAACGGTTTGCTCCTTGATATACAGTGTTACCAAATCCAAATTTACTTTGTACAATTACCTCTAACTTTTCATCGCCAAATGGACGGAAATGAAGTGATAAATCTATCTTAGTATTAGAAACTTTATTATCAGTTAAATCTACTTCGTTATAACCTGTTCTACTAACATTTGTGCTAGGCAATAAGTTAACTGCAGATGCTGGAATTAATCCTTGGGCTGCTAACGCTGAACCAACACCTTTTAGGTTAGTTGCTACCTCATCACCATACACGTTTATTCCATCATAGTTGATAGTTCCTCTATCAATACCTTGACGAGTTTTATCATCATAATTTACTGCATTCCATTCTGTACCTCTCATGTAAGCGAAGTTTGCTTTACCTGCAAAGTATTTATTGAAAGCTTTACCCATTCGAACACCATAATCCACATAATCATTTGTTCCTGCAGCTTTCTGGCTTGTTTGTCCAAATTTTGCATATGCTCTAATTCCTTCGCTTGTAAAGGGACTTTTACTAGTCATGAACAAAATTCCGTTAAAAGCATTAGCACCGTATAAAGCAGAAGATGCTCCAGGTAACAACTCAACACTTTGAACATCGATTTCAGAAACTCCAATTAGATTTCCTAACACAAAATTCAATAATGGAGATGAATTATCCATTCCATCAACTAATTGCATAAATCGAGTATTTGCTACCGAAGCAAAACCACGAGTATTTATCGATTTAAAAGACATACTTGAAGTGTTCATTTGCACTTCTTTCAAGTTTTCTAATCCATCGTAAAACGAAGGAGAAGCTGTTTTTTTAATCTCAGCAATTCCCATTCTTTCAATAGTTACAGGTGATTCTAAAACTCTTTCAGGAGTTCTTGACGCTGAAACTACGATTTCATTCAACAATGTTTCTTCATCAACCAATTTCACAGATACTTTTTGGCTATTTGAGGTAACAGAAATTTTCTGAGACTCGTAACCCACGCTTGTAACGCTAATCGTATACGGTGGCTTTCTAGAAGATTGCAACATAAAAGTTCCATCAACATCGGTAACCGTACTGGCGCTTTCACCAACAATCATTACGTTGGCTCCAGGAATAGGTTGGTTGCTACTGTCTGTAACAATACCTGAAATTGAATTTTGAGCGAAGGTTATCCCGCAAAAAAACAATGACAAAAAAAGTAAATACACTCTCATTTGGTTAAAATTTGTTGGTTTATGAAGCCAAAGTACAATTATTTTTGACATTATTAAAAAACAGCTTTAAATATTTCATATTCAGCAGTTATTTTGCCTCATTTGTGCATATCCTACAATTCAAAATTATAATTTTATATTCTTAAATATGTCAAAATATCAAAAAATAACTATGCATGCATACGATTTATGAACATATATCAAAAAACTAATTAATAACTAGATATTTGATAAAAGTGCACTTATTTGAATAATTAACATACATTTCTCTTTTCGAATGGTAAAGTTTGTTTTCATATCATAATTCATAACAGGCCATAAAAAAAGCCTCGAGAAATTTCGCGAGGCTTTTTTATGATAATCTAAAACTGAACTTATTCTACAGTAACTGATTTTGCTAGATTACGTGGTTGATCCACATTACATCCGCGCATTACAGCAATATGATAGGATAAAAGCTGTAAAGGAATTGTAGTAATTAATGGTGATAAAGCATCTGATGTTTCAGGGATTTCAATAATGTAATCCGCTAATTCACGTACTTGTGTATCTCCTTTAGTAACAACTGCAATAATCTTTCCGCTTCTAGATTTTATTTCTTGAATATTACTTACGATTTTATCGTAATGTCCTTGCTTAGGTGCAATAACGATAACTGGCATATGTTCGTCAATCAATGCAATAGGACCGTGCTTCATTTCTGCAGCAGGATATCCTTCAGCATGAATATATGAAATTTCTTTTAATTTTAAAGCACCTTCTAAAGCTACTGGAAAATTATATCCTCTACCTAAATAAAGACAATTTGGTGCATCTTTAAAAACTGCAGCAATTTCTTTAGCTCTTTCATTTGTTTCCAAAGCTTCTTTCACTTTCTCAGGAATAATCTCTAATTCTTGTAGATAAGAATGAAACACAGAATTTGACAACGTTCCTTTGGCTTTAGCCAAACGTAAAGCAATCATAGTCAAAACTGTAATTTGAGTTGTAAATGCCTTTGTCGAAGCAACACCAATTTCTGGTCCTGCATGTGTATAAGCACCTGCATGTGTTTCTCTAGAAATAGAAGAACCTACTACATTACAAACTCCAAAAACGAAAGCTCCGTTTTCTTTCGCTAGTTTTATTGCGGCCATCGTATCAGCTGTTTCCCCTGATTGAGAAATAGCGATCACAACGTCTTTTCTATTTATAATTGGATTTCTATATCTAAATTCAGAAGCGTATTCAACTTCAACAGGAATTCTTGCAAATTCTTCAAATATATATTCAGCTACTAAACCAGCATGCCATGAAGTTCCACACGCAACAATAATAATACGTTCCGCGTTTAAAAACTTTTCTAAGTTATCTTCAATACCTGCCATTTGGATCAAACCTTCATTAGCATGAAGTCGTCCGCGGTACGTATCTTTTATAACGCTAGGTTGCTCATAAATCTCTTTCAACATAAAGTGATCGTATCCTCCTTTTTCAATTTGCTCCAAATTCATTTGAAGTTCTTGAATTGTAGGGTTAACCAAAGTATCGTCTTGAATTTTACGAACTTTCATTTCTTTATGTAATCTAATATTTGCCATTTCACCGTCTTCTAGATATACAGCATTAGATGTATATTCTATAAATGGTGATGCATCAGAAGCAATAAAAAACTCTCCTTCACCAATACCAATTGCAAGCGGACTACCTAAACGTGCTGCTACAATTTCGTTTGGATTTTTTTTATCAAAAACGGCAATTGCATAAGCACCTACAACTTGGTTTAACGCTACTTGCACTGCTTTACCTAACTTTAGGTTATCTTTCTTTTGAACTTCTTCAATAAGATTTACTAAAACTTCAGTATCAGTATCGGAATGAAAAACATAACCTCTACTTTTCAACTCTGCTTTTAAAGGAGCATAGTTCTCAATAATTCCATTATGGATAATTGCTAAATCACCTGAATTTGAAATGTGTGGATGCGAATTCACATCGTTTGGAACACCATGTGTTGCCCAACGAGTATGTCCAATTCCTATAGTTCCATTAAGCGTAATTTCTTTTTCAGCTCTTTCTTCAAGATCTGTAACTTTACCTTTAGCTTTAGCAACTTTCATATTTTGGCCATCGTACAGCATTACTCCTGCACTATCATAACCTCTATATTCTAATCTTTTTAATCCTTTTATTACTATAGGATATGCTTCCCTATATCCAATGTATCCAACGATTCCGCACATAAATTTGGTTTAATTTGGTTTTGTAAAATAAATCTCTAGTTTTAATCTCTTATCCGCTGGTACGGTAGATTTTCCGCTGTATAAAATAGTTCCTAAAGGATTCATCACTGAAGCTTTTGGCGCTTGGGTTATAAAAGCATTTGGAGTTTTAACTTTGTATGAATTGATTTTCTCAATATCTTCAGTAACTACCAGACCTAATTTTACATTAGTAGAATCTTTATTGTTGATAAGATTTCTAATTTGGTTTGTTATTCTAATTTTATAAGTAGCTCCTCTTTTTGTGGTAGCATCTTTTTTAATCATACCATCAAACAAGGCTTTTGAATTCTTTGGGCTAGTGCTGCTTGAAGTAGGATCTAATGTGTAATCCACAACTAAACGACTATTTGTATAGTCATAAAGATAAATTCTTTGCGGCTCATAACTACTTGACATTGCAGCAGCATCAATATGGAAAACTAAATTAGCTTCGTTAACTAATAGTTTTTTACCACCGGCAGGGTTTCTTAAATCATCTAGTTCATCTGAAACACCATTTGGACCTGCAGTTACAACACCATTAGCATCGTATCCTTTTACATCTGTCTTATCAAATAATTGCAAGATTGCTACAGAACCCTGACCACCTTTTAAGAATAATTTATCATCTCCATCTGCACTGTTTCCAGTGCTAGGCAAAGCGTTATATGTCATACCGGTAGCGCTGTAATCATTTTTCAATAAGTTTACAGAATTTCCAGCCATGTCTAATACTAATGTTTTTTTCTCTCTTGTAGGAGCAGTTCCAGTTGCTGATGCAACATCCTCTTTGTATACAATAGTTATTTTACCAGCTTTAAAATTAAGCATTGCTAAATTTCCAGCAGCACCAGCTGACTTTTCCATTTTGAAATAAAGTCCTCTAAAATAATTTTTGAAAACATCGTTAGACGCTAGTTTACCAGAATTTGCTGCATCAAGAATTCTAGTTTTAAAATAACCTTTATTCAAATTCAACTGCATTCCTGGCGGAGTATATTTTGTGCTTTTTACAGATGTTATCGAATCAGCTGTTACTACAACATGCTCTGATGGGCTAAAGAAAAACTCATCATTTTGTGACTTATCCGAACTATCGTTTAAAGGCGAACCAACTTTTAGACTATTAAACTCTGTATCTTGATCTGTGAAATATTTCTGTTGTTGTTTGAATGATTCAAGAGGATCAGCATCTCTCATGAAATAACCAGATTCATATACACTTAGTTTCATTTTTGCCATCTCTGGACCATAAATTGAATCTAAAACGTAAGTGTGACTGCCATCTGCATTTGTCTTAGTTTTTGTATCATCCGTAAAATAAGGGATTGTCAAAGTAACACTTTCCACAAAAGGTCTAGCACCTACAGCACTAACAAATGTTGGTAAACTTAACTGAGTATTGAAATTTGCAGTGGTTTCACCAAAATTAGTACTACTATAAATACCTAGCGCATTAACTTCAAGATTGTTGGACTGAATAGGTCCTGTTTTTTGGTTGTAACCAAGAACACTATAAGATGCTTTATTGAGATCAAAGTTATTTCCTCCAATTAAATTTCCACCGATCTCATTGTAATCTTTATCACAAGAAGAAAAAATTACAACAGTAGCAACTAGAAGAATTTTCTTAAAAAAAGAATTATTGTACATATTTATTAAAAAAGTTTAATTTAAAGAACTTCGTTTCTGTAGAAATTGGTATACGCTTCCGCGAATACATCTTTCGGGGCGAAAGGTAAAAAAGGTTTTCCTGAAGATTCTATAAATTTTGTTAAACTTGAAGGGAGGTTTTCTGACGCAATAATCACAGCATCAGAATGATTGATGGTTGCTTTTATGATATTTTCATAGTTAGGTGTTTCTAAATCTGCGATAGCATCTACAGGAACTCCATCAAACTTAACTTTATTAATCATTCCCTTATTCAAAGTCCCTTCAAATGAAGGAGCATAAACAGATGTAACGATTTTTGTTTCAGAGAATAAAGCTTCATTTTTATAAAAATGCTTCATGTAAATAGGTAACATAGCAGCCATCCATCCGTGAACATGAATAATATCAGGAACCCAGTTCAGTTTTTTAACGGTTTCAACGACACCTTTTGCAAAGAATATAGCGCGTTCATCGTTATCAGGAAACATTACACCCTCTTCATCAGTGAATGTAGCTTTCCTTTTAAAATATTCATCATTGTCAATGAAATAAACTTGAATCCTCTCTTTTGGGATAGAAGCAACTTTGATAATCAATGGCATATCAAGGTCATTTACAACCAAATTCATACCTGAAAGTCTAATTACTTCATGTAATTGATGTCTTCTCTCGTTAATATTTCCATACCTAGGCATAAAAATTCGAATCTGTCCGCCTTGGTCATTGATCATTTTAGGAACGTCGTAAGACATTAAAGAAACCTCGTTTTCAGCGAGATAAGGCACCACTTCAGATGATACGTATAATATCCTCTTATCTTTCATATTGTAATTTACTTAATTTATTGGCAATAAAAACCATGCAAAATTACAAAAATTTATGCAGTTATTAACAAAAATAGTAAGTTTGCAGTTAATTTTAATAATACTGCCATGCCTATTTTCTACGGAAAAGCATCTTTAATGGAACATCTTAAATCCATAAAAACAGCCCAATCAACAATTGGATTTGTTCCCACTATGGGTGCTTTGCATCAGGGTCATTTGGCTTTAATGCAAAAATCCTTATCAGAAAATGACACTACTGTGGTCAGTATATTTGTAAATCCTACGCAATTTAATAATGCTGAGGATTTAGCTAAATATCCTAGAACGCTCGAAGCAGATGTTAAAAAACTGGACAATTTAGACCCGAAAATTGTTTTATACGCGCCTTCTGTAGATGATATTTATGAAGGAAACGTAGAATCACAAAGCTTTAATTTTGATGGCTTAGAAAACCAAATGGAAGGCAAGTTTAGACCTGGACATTTTGATGGTGTTGGTACGATTGTTAAGCGACTTTTTGAAATTGTAGAGCCAACAAACGCTTATTTTGGAGAAAAAGATTTCCAACAATTACAAATTGTAAAGAAAATGGTTTCTAAAAATGGATTGAAAGTAAACATCATTGGATGTCCTATTCATAGAGAATCCAATCATCTTGCTATGAGTTCGAGAAACGAAAGATTATCAGTAAATGAAAGAAATGAAGCAGCAATTATATTCCAAATATTAAGCACTGTAAAAGAAAAATTCCCAAAAGAGAGTACAGCGAAGATTTCAGAATGGGTTCAGAAAAATTTAGAAAAAAATCCTAATTTTGCTTTAGAATATTTCACTATAGCTGATGAAGCAACTTTACTGTCCTGTTCTAGAAAAGACAAGAATAAAAAATATCGTGCTTTTATTGCGGTATTAATTAACAATATTCGTCTGATTGATACTATTTCATTAAATTAATTTACTTTTGTGCCATGCAAATTCAAGTTTTAAAATCAAAAATACACCGCGTTAAAGTAACTGGAGCCGATTTAAATTATATCGGAAGTATTACTATTGACGAGTCATTATTAGAAGCTTCAAACATTATTGAAGGAGAAAAAGTGTCTATTGTAAACATCAATAATGGAGAACGTTTTGAAACGTATGCTATTAAAGGCGAGAAAAACTCAGGAACGATCACGTTAAATGGTCCTGCAGCACGAAAAGTTCAAAAAGATGACATTATCATAATCATCTCCTATGCAACACTAGAATTTGAAGAAGCAAAAACTTTTAAACCATGGATTATTTTTCCAAATGAAAATGACAATTCACTAACATAAAATAAAATTTCTTATCATTGAAAGCCACTCCTCAACAGAGTGGCTTTTACTTTTTAAGAAGTTTTTACTGTTTTTAAGAAGCTGTAGAATTTAAGAAACAATGTTTTTTTACAAGCGTACTTTACTGTAAATTTGAATTCAATATTATTCCAACATCAATGTCAAAAGTAAAAACAACTTTTTTTTGCCAAAATTGTGGCGCACAATATGCCAAATGGCAAGGACAATGTAACTCTTGCAAGGAATGGAATACCATCGCCGAAGAGATTATTCAGAAGCAAGAAAAAGCAGCTTGGAAAAGTGAACCGAGTTCAAGCAGCATAGCTCCAAAGCCTTTACGAATTGACGAAATAGATTCTGCTCAAGAAATACGAATGGACACTACTGATGCCGAATTAAATCGAGTTTTAGGTGGCGGAATTGTTCCTGGATCGTTAATACTTTTAGGCGGAGAACCTGGAATTGGAAAAAGCACCCTACTACTCCAAGTTTCATTAAAGCTTCCGTACAAAACTTTATATGTTTCAGGCGAAGAAAGCCAAAAGCAGATAAAAATGCGTGCTGAAAGAATTACTCCTAGCAGCGAGAACTGTTATATTCTGACGGAAACTAAAACGCAGAATATCTTTAAACAAATAGAAGCAATTCAACCTGAAATTGTAATCATCGATTCGATACAAACCTTACATACGGATTACATCGAATCCACTGCAGGAAGTATATCTCAAATTAGAGAAACCACTGCAGAACTTATAAAATTTGCAAAGGAAACTAATATTCCAGTGATTCTTATTGGACATATCACAAAAGATGGGAATATTGCAGGTCCAAAAATATTAGAGCACATGGTGGATACTGTTCTTCAGTTTGAAGGCGATAGAAATCATGTTTATAGAATATTACGTTCTTTAAAAAACCGCTTTGGTTCTACTGCCGAAATTGGAATTTACGAAATGCTTGGAAGTGGATTACGCGAAGTTTCTAATCCATCAGAAATATTAATTTCGCACAAAGACGAAGAATTATCAGGAACTGCAATCGCATCAACTCTGGAAGGAATGAGACCGTTGATGATCGAAATCCAAGCCTTAGTGAGCACGGCAGTTTACGGAACACCGCAACGAAGTACTACCGGTTACAATGCTAAAAGATTAAACATGATATTAGCAGTTCTTGAAAAAAGAGCTGGTTTTAGGCTTGGCGCCAAAGATGTATTCCTGAACGTAACAGGAGGAATTTCAGTCGATGATCCTGCTATAGACTTAGCTGTTGTTGCTGCCATATTATCCTCAAATGAAGATATAGCAGTGAACAAAGATTTCTGTTTTGCAGGTGAAGTGGGACTTTCGGGCGAGATACGACCTGTAAACCGCGTAGACCAGCGAATTCAGGAAGCAGAAAAACTAGGATTTTCTACCATTTATGTTTCTAAATACAATAAGATTGCAACAAAGAGTACTGGAATAACGGTTCGTTTAGTTGCGAAAATTGAAGATGTAGCCGCTGAATTATTTGGATAAAAAAATTGTTTATTTATTATTTATTTAAAGTCTACCATTTGATATTGTTGCACTTTAAATTTACCTTTTTAGCAAACTGACCTCATTTAAATTAGATGATCTTTTATCTAAATTTTAAAGAATAAACCTGTTACAAAAACGTTTCATAATTAATGAAATCTACAAAACATAAAATATTTTTAATCCTAAAGATACTTTTGATATTAGTAGCTGTGATTGCAGTAGCTTTTTATTTTTTTAGAGATGTACTTTTAAAACAAGCAATTGCAAAAGCAACAGTAAAAATAGAGTTAGAATACGATAGTGATTTAACGATTAAAGAAGCTTCTTTTGAGGGCTTTTCAGGTATAAGTCTAAACGAGATAACACTTACTCCGCGAAATTTAGATACGCTGATAACTATCCAGAAAATGAGAACGAGCGTTAATATTTGGCAATTAGCGCTTGGTGAAGTTCAATTAGGCACATTAGAAATTAAAAACGGAAAAGTACAACTAATACAAAAAGGTAAAATAAAAAACTTTGCCGCTTTTCTAAAAAAGGATAAAAACGAATCAAAAAGTAGTGATAAAAAAGACTACGCTGCTTTTGCCTATCGTATTATTACAAAGGTGCTAAATCTGGTACCTACAGATATGGACGTTGAAAATCTGACTTTTAAATTAGATGATAATGGCAAAAAAGCAACTATAGACATTAAAAAATTAGTACTATTAAACAAAGTGCTCGAAACTTCAATAGATGTACAGACCAATACTTTTGCGCAGCGCTGGAAAATAAAAGGCTTTGCTGATCCAAGAAATAAGAAAGCAGATGTTCGTTTTTTTAATCTTGATACTGGCGCGATTAAAGTTCCCTATTTTGATGAGCGTTATAATCTTATCTCGAGCTTTGATTCCATCCGTTTGAACATTGAAAATATTGATAAAAGTGGTGGAGAACTGCATCTTGATGGATTTGCTTCAATTGCCAACTTAAAAATAAATCATCCTAAAATTGCAAGAAAAGATGTCGTTATAAAAAATGCGCGATTTGATTATCGCTTCTTGTTAGGATCAAACTTTATTTCTATTGATAGTAGCTCCACGGTCCAGCTCAATAAAATCAAACTCCATCCTTATTTGTCCTATGACAATGAAAAAGATACTGTTTACAGACTCAAGGTAGCGTTACCAAAAATGGCAGCACAAGATTTTATTTCTTCTCTGCCAGACGGTCTTTTCACAAACTTTCAAGGAATGGAAGCCGCAGGAACGTTCGAATATAAATTAGATTTTAAATACAATGTAAATAAACCTAATGACTTGGTTTTTGATAGTAATCTCAAGAAAGAAAACTTAAAAATCACAAAATATGGGAAAGCGAATCTTAACAAACTAAATGGTGAATTTATATATCGTGCCATTATAAAAGACGTTTTACAACGTCCGGTATTAGTTGGAAATACCAATCCAAATTTTACACCGCTCGAGCAGATTTCACCCTATTTGAGAAAGAGCGTATTAACTACTGAAGATCCATCATTCTTTTCTCATCGTGGTTTTATAAACGAGGCATTTAAACAATCAATTGTAAAGAATATAAAAACGAAAAAGTTTTCGCGCGGTGCCAGCACCATAAGTATGCAATTAGTAAAAAATGTATTTCTAACTAGAGAAAAAACATTGTCTCGAAAACTAGAGGAAATTCTATTAGTTTACATTCTAGAAAACAATCGAATAGCCAGCAAAGAGAGAATGTTAGAAGTATATTTTAATATTATTGAATGGGGACCAAATATTTATGGAATAGGTGAAGCGAGCCAGTTTTACTTCCAAAAAAGACCTTCAGAATTAGACTTAAAAGAATGTCTTTATCTTGCTAGAATTATCCCAAGTCCAAAAAAGTTTATGTATCAATTTAATGATCAAGGGATCTTGAGAGATTTTTCATTACAGCAAGAAAATTTTCTAACTAATATTATGACTAGAAGAGGATTGTTGACTGTTGACGATACCATTTACAAGCAGCAAACATTACATATTTCTGGTCCAGCAAAATCGTATCTTAGGTTAAAAGCCAAAGATTCAACAGAAATTGATTCCATACCTTCAATCGCTGAGTTTGAATTGTAAAAATAAAGCCTGATAAAATAAAATTTCTATCAGGCTTTTTTTAGTGTTATAAATCAAAATTACGGAGCAGGATCTGGAATAATGGCTTGAACTTTATTTATTTCTGCTAGAATATCCTCAGAAAGTGACACTTTGATAGTATCAATATTTTCTTTTAATTGTTTCAATGTTGTGGCACCAATGATTGTACTAGTCACAAAAGGCTGCTGTTCAACGAAAGCCAGAGACAATTCTGTTAAGGTTAATCCGTTTTTCTTTGCAATTTCATTATACAACATTGTCGCTTGGGTACACTGCTCGCTATTATATCTTGTATATTGAGGGAAAAGTTTAATTCTAGCGTTGGGATGACTTTCTCCTGTCAAGAATTTTCCAGATAAAACACCAAAAGCTAATGGGGAATACGCTAGCAAACCTACCTTTTCTCTCATGCAAATTTCTGAAGTTCCTACTTCAAACAACCTATTCAATAACGAATAGGGATTTTGAACCGTTTTAATTCTGGCAAGATTTTTATATTTACTTTCTTCTAGAAAACGCATAATTCCCCATGGATTTTCATTTGAGAGACCAATATGCTTAATTTTACCTTCTTTAACAAATCCATCTAAAGTCTCTAAAACTTGGTGTATATTGTCTTCCCATGAATCATCTTGTACTTTAAAACCACGCTGACCAAAGCAATTATTTTTACGTTCCGGCCAATGCAATTGATAAACATCTAAATAATCTGTTTGAAGTCTTTTCAGGCTATTATCCAATGCATAATTTAAACTTTCAGCAGAGAAATCTATAGTATCACGCATATAAGTAAAATTAGGATTTGGTCCCGCAATTTTAGACGCTAGTACTATTTCCTCTCTTTTCCCTGATTTTTTTAACCAAGTACCAATGATTTTTTCAGTATTACCGTAAGTTTCTTTACTCGCAGGAACGGAATACATCTCAGCAGTATCAAAAAAATTAACACCATTTTCAAATGCATAATCCATTTGCGAATGACCATCAGCTTCTGAATTTTGTTGTCCAAAAGTCATTGTGCCTAAGCATATTTTACTCACTTTTATATCAGTATTCGGTAAAGTAGTGTATTTCATTTTTGAAGATTCTTAATTAAGTTACAAAAGTATATTTATTAAAACTTTTCGGTTTGCAATTAAACTATTTTTATGAAACGTTTATGTATATAAACATAAAAAAGGCTCAAAGAAAATGCTTTGAGCCTTAAAAATAATAGTTTATAAACTAAATTTTAGTTTAAATCATTCAGCATATCTGCAATTTCATCTAATCTAGGCGTTAGAATAATCTCGATTCTACGATTTTTTGCTTTTCCCTCAGCAGTTGCATTACTCACTAAAGGTGAATATTCACTTCTACCTGCAGCAGTTAGATTTTGTTTATTTATTTTTTTGTTTTCAGTTAAAATAGCAACAATTGCAGTGGCTCTTTTAGTTGATAAATCCCAATTATCGGCGATTGGACCAGCAGCAGAAAAAGCATCGTTATCCGTATGTCCTTCGATAAGAACTGAAATTTCAGGGTTGTCACCCAAAACTTTACCAACTTCCGTAACTGCTTTCTTCCCTTCAGAACCTAAAGCATAACTTCCAGAATTAAATAGTAATTTGTTTTCCATTGAAACATATACTTTTCCATTCTTTTGTTCTACAGTTAAGCCTTTACCTTCAAAACTATTTAAAGCTTTAGAAAGCGTTTCTTTTAATTTTCTCATGCTTGCTTCTTTAGTAGCAATTAAATTCTCAAGTTCTTGCAAACGCTGTGCATTTTTATTTAATCGCTCTTGTTCCTGAGCTAAAGCTTTTGCTTTTTCGTCAAGTTGTCCCAGCAAATCACGATTTTTCTTCATGTTACTTTGCAAAGCATCACTGCTATTTTTTTCTAAAGCATCGTATGAATCTTGTAAAACCTTAAATTTATCTTGTGCTGCAGCATAATCTACTTTCAACTTATTAAGCTCCGCTTTTGATTTACTTAAATCAGAAGTCAATCCATCACGATACAATTCTAGTTGGTTTTTAGCCTTTAGTAAATCAGCATTTTCATCAGATATACTTCTATTTTCTTTTTTCAGATCGGCAAATTTAGTTTCGAGATCATTGTATATTTTTTTTGATACACATGAGGTCGAAAGTGCCACTGCCAGTAATCCTATCGAAAGTTTTTTTATCATTTTTTTATATTTTTATGCGTTGTCTTTTACCAAATGTAATCATTATAACCAAAAACCCTAACATTGAAAGTATTGAAAATCCTTCTTACTTTTTTGAAAAAGCAGTAAGATTGCAGCGTCGCGAAACATTAAAAGCAGGATATAGTTCCTAAAAAAATTATTCAATTTCCACTAAAATGGGGCAATGATCAGAATGTACTGCGTCAGATAAAATAACGGCTCTTTTTAATTTATGTTTTAAAGAATCACTTACTAAGTTGTAATCGATGCGCCAACCCTTATTGTTTCCTCTAGCTCCAGCACGGTAACTCCACCAAGAATATTGATGTGGCTCACTGTTGAAATGACGAAAACTATCTACAAATCCAGACTTCATAAACCCGTCAAGCCAAGCACGTTCTTGCGGTAAAAATCCAGAGACATTTTTATTTCTTACAGGATCATGAATATCGATAGCTTCGTGACAAATATTATAGTCACCGCAAATAACAAGATTTGGAATTTCTTGCTTAAGGTCATTGATATAATTTTGAAAGTCATCCATAAACATAAATTTGTGGTCGAGTCTATCAATATTTGTTCCTGATGGTAAGTACAAACTCATGACAGAAACATCATCGAAGTCGGCACGAAGATTCCTACCTTCAAAATCCATATGCTGAATTCCAGTTCCATGAACGACATTATTAGGCTTAGACTTCGAGAGAATTGCTACGCCACTATATCCTTTTTTAGTTGCTGAGTAATAGTATTGATAAGGATAACCCGCTTCTGTGATTGCATCTACAGGAATTTGATCTTCCATAGCTTTAATTTCTTGAAGACAAATTACATCTGGGTTTGCTTGCTTCAACCAATCTATAAATCCTTTAGAAATCGCTGCTCTGATTCCGTTGACGTTGTATGAAATAATTTTCATTGAAGTTTTTTTTAGAGTTTCAAAAGTAATAAAAAAGAAGAAGTTTGACTTAGAAAAATAGAGAAAATGGAGTTTTTTGCTATCTTTGTTTCTTGCTCTAAAAACAAAAAATAAATGGGTTTAGTAACCGCCAAAGAAGTTGCAAAAGCAATTAATGTAGATAAGTATGGAGTTCTTGGCACTTTTTCCGGTTGGATGCTAATGAAGTTGCTTAAAATTTCTACATTAAATAAAGTTTACGATAGAAATAGACATTTACAAGATGTAGATTTCTTGAATGGAATATTAGATGATTTACAGATAAAATTTGAAATACCAGAAGAAGACTTAAAACGTTTACCAAAAGAAGGGGCTTACATAACAATATCAAATCATCCTCTTGGTGGTATTGACGGAGTTTTATTGTTGAAATTGATGCTTGAAAGAGAACCAAATTTCAAAATCATTGCTAACTTTTTATTACACCGAATTGAACCTCTCAAAAAATACATAATGCCCGTAAATCCTTTTGAAAATCATAAGGATGCAAAATCTAGCGTTGTAGGAATTAAAGAAACTTTACGCCATTTAAGCGATGGAAAACCCCTGGGAATGTTTCCTGCCGGCGAAGTTTCAACGTATAAGGATGGAAAATTAATGGTTGACAAACCGTGGGAAGAAGGAGCAATAAAAGTAATTAGAAAAGCACAGGTACCTGTTGTTCCTATTTATTTCCATGCAAAAAACAGTCGCTTGTTTTATCTGCTTTCAAAAATTAGTAGCACGTTTAGAACTGCAAAACTACCTTCTGAAGTTTTTAGTCAAAAGAATAGAGTAATAAAAGTACGCGTTGGGAAACCAATCTCAGTTAACGAACAAAATGAGTACAAAACAATAGAGGAATACTCTGAATTTTTAAGAAAGAAAACCTACATGTTGGCTAATCCTTTCGAAAAGGAAACTCACTTTTTACCAACACCAACTTTAAAAAGCCCTAAAAGCCCAAAGAAAATTGTGGGTGGTGCCAATAGAGAAAAAATGATTGCTGAAGTTGATGCCGCTAGAAATACTGATTGTCGTCTTTTACAAAGTAAAAACTATGAGGTGTTTTTCACTGAAGCTGAAAAAATTCCCAATATTCTTCATGAGATAGGCCGATTAAGAGAAATCACTTTTCGAGAAGTAGGTGAAGGAACTAATGAGTCTATAGATTTAGATAAGCATGATCAATACTATCACCACTTATTTTTATGGGATAATGAAACCAATAAAATTGCAGGTGCTTATCGAATGGGTTTAGGATCAAAAATTTATCCAAAATACGGAATAAATGGTTTTTACCTCAACGATCTTTTTCGTTTTGAGCCAGAATTATATGATATGATGCATAAATCCATTGAAATGGGTCGTGCATTTATCATCAAAGAATACCAACAAAAACCAATGCCACTTTTCTTGCTTTGGAAAGGGATTATGCACACCACGCTTCGTTATCCTGAACATAAGTTCTTGTTAGGAGGAGTTAGTATTAGCAATCAGTTTTCTGATTTCTCAAAATCATTGATGATTGAATTCATGAAGTCCAATTATTATGATCCCTATATTGCGCAATATATTCATCCAAAGAAAGAATATAAAGTGAAATTAAAGGATGCAGACAAAGATTTCATTTTTGATGAAGCTGAATCTGATTTAAATAAATTTGATAAGATTATTGATGAATTAGAACCGGGAAGTTTGCGTTTACCAGTCCTTATTAAAAAATACATTAAGCAAAATGCAAAAGTGGTTGCTTTTAATGTTGATCCATTATTCAACAATGCGGTCGATGGATTAATGTATATCAGAATTGCAGATATTCCAGAAAGCACTATGAAACCAGTGATGGAAGAGTTCCAAAAAGAGCTTGAAAGAAAACTACATGAAAAAGAAGATTAATCTTCGAATTATATAGAAAAGAAAATCCCGTTAATTTAAGAAGTTAACGGGATTTTTTATTTCTTAGAACCATGCTTTTTTCTCTACCTGATAGGTTTGATAAAACTCTTCATCAGATTTTGTTAGATATATAATTCCTTCAATAAGTCCGAGTAAACTGGTCACAGTTCCACAAGTACAAATACTTATTACCAGCCATATTATTCCTTCTTTGGTGTAGCCTAAAAGAAATTTATGAATACCAAATGCTCCTAGAAGTATTGCTAAAATTCCAGCTGGCAACTTTTTGTTGTCTTGTCTAATTGGCTTAGGATTATTCCATTGCTCGTGTCTTGAATTTTCCATTTTTTAAAATTACATTTTAGTTTAGTTAATAGTTACACTTTTTAAATATTACTCTATTGGTTCCCAGAGTTCGATTTTATTTCCTTCTAAATCTAGAATCCATCCGAATTTACCATACTCATAAGTCTGCACATCACCTACAATTGTTACACCTTCTTCAGACAATTTGTTCAATAAATCATGCAAATTTACTACTCTGAAGTTTTGCATAAATTGTTTTTCACTTGGAGCAAAATAATCGGTTTCCTCTACAAAAGGCGACCATTGCGTTGAACATTGATTGTCATTTTCATCTTTCCAAAGAAAAGTGGATCCAAAATCATCTGTTTTTAAACCTAAATGGGTTGCGTACCATGAAAGTAGTTTTTTTGGATTTTTAGATTTAAAAAAGAAACCTCCAATTCCTGTTACTCTTTCTTCGGTTGCTTTTGGATTAGAATTACCAAAATATTTTGCTTTGATTTTATCAACGATTACTTGCGCTAATCGCTCATGGCTTTCAAAGGTCCAACCAGCAATATGGGGACTTAATATAACATTTTTAGCTTTCAATAAATATTTAAATGCTTCAGGGGTGTGCTTATCTTTGAAGAGTGTTTCAAAAGACAATTTTTCATATTCTAAAACATCTAGTCCAGCGCCAAGCACCTTTCCAGATTGCATCGCAGTGACTAAATCAGCAGTTACAACATTATTCCCTCTAGAAGTATTTATAATCCAGAATGGTTTTTCAAATCCATCGATAAATTCAGCATCAACCATTTTATCTGTTTCAGGAGTCCATGGTAAATGTAAACTCAGCACATCAGTTTTTTGCTTTAGTTCTTCTAATGAAACTTGCTTAGCATTGGCATCAGCCACATTTTCTTTGATGTCATAACATAGCACCTCAACATCAAAACCGCGAAGTTTTTTAGCAAATGCTTTTCCCATATTACCATAACCAATAATTCCTACAGTTTTACCATCTAACTCATGCCCTCTATTACTTTCTCTGTTCCAATGTCCAGATTGGATTTCAGTATACGCTTGATTTAATTTATTAAATAGAGATAAAATCATCCCGAGAGAGTGTTCTGCGACTGCGTTTCTATTTCCTTCGGGCGCAGCTATAAGTGTAATGTTTTTAGAATTAGCGTGTTCACAATCAATGCTTTCTAATCCTGCTCCTACTCTAGCGATGAACTGTAAATTAGTAGCTTTATCTAAAAAGATCTTATCAATTTTGAACCTACTTCTAATTACAATCCCTTGATAATCTAGAATCTTAGCTTCAATTTCTTCTTTTGAAGATGTAAAATCACTGTGGTTTATAAACCCAGCATTTTGCAATTGATCCCAAAGTAATGGGTTATTACTATCGATATGAAGGATTTTGATGTCCATAATTTAATTTTTTTTGATCCTTCAAATAAACAAAAAAATTACGGTTTATTATTTTTACCAAGGAAATTTGACCTTAAATTCATAAATTAGCGCTCTAAATTTTTATTACAAATCGGAAAAACGTAATAAATGAAAAATGAAAAATGAAATTAAGTAAAACATTCAAGGCTTTTTTTGAAAGTGAAAAATCAGGTGGACTCTTATTGCTTTCTGTAACTATAATATCTCTCTTCTTAGCTAATTCAATCATTCAAACTGAATATATTGCATTTTGGGAAACTAATATTGGAAGTCATTCCATAACCCATTGGATTAATGATGGTTTAATGGCTATTTTCTTTCTATTAATTGGATTAGAATTAGAACGTGAAATATATCAAGGAGAATTATCGAATATAAAAAATGCTTCTCTACCTCTTTTTGGAGCGCTTGGAGGGATGGTAGTTCCAGCGGGAATCTTTTTACTATTGAATTTTGGAACAATAACACAAAATGGTGCTGGAATCCCTATGGCGACAGATATAGCCTTCGCTATTGGTATCTTATCACTTTTAGGAAGTCGTGTGCCCACGTCGCTTAAAGTGTTCCTGACGGCACTTGCAGTTATAGATGACATTGGAGCAATTTTGGTAATTGCTATTTTTTACACCGATAATATTGCGTTTATAAATTTACTTATTGCTTTTGGAATTATGGGCTTCTTGTTCATATTGAATAGAAGAAAGGTTCATAACATTATCCCATACTTAATTGGTGGTGCAGGAATGTGGTATTTTATGCTGAATTCTGGAGTACACGCAACAATTACTGGAGTGCTACTAGCTTTTGTAATACCATTTGGAGATGGTAGTAGAAAAACTTCTTCTTATAAATTACAACACTTTTTACATAAACCTGTAGCTTTCTTTATACTTCCTTTGTTTGCCATGGCAAATACTGGAATAGCGATTGGTTCAGATTGGAGTTCAGAACTAAATCACCCGAACACAATTGGAATTATATTAGGGCTTGTAGTAGGTAAACCTTTAGGAATTTGGTTGTTTTCATTTGCAGCAGTAAGCTTTGGAATATGCTCATTACCCCGCGATTTAAAGTGGAGCAATATTGTAGGCGCTGGAATGCTAGGAGGAATAGGATTTACAATGTCGATATTTATCACATTACTCGCTTTTAAAAATGATGGAGAAGAAGTGATAACGTATTCCAAGATAGCAATTCTTATTGCATCATTCATCGCAGGTACAGTTGGTTTCTTATTCTTAAATTTCAATTTAAAAGCTGATCGGAAAAAATAAATCAATCTTATAATTCTATACAAAAACGCCTCGTTTAAATAGTATTTAAGCGAGGCGTTTTCTATTGTAGAAACAATTTAATTAGAAATTTATACTACAAAAATTATTAGAAATTTGATTTTTAAATAGACGAAATAATAATTTCATGATCAAACGGGTGAAAACTATATCCGCTTATAGATAACAAAAAAATTAGAAAACTGATAAATTAGAAATTTTATTAGCCTTTTATTTGTTTCAAAGAAGTTTTAATTCCTCTAATTAACGAAGAGCTAAATCCATGCATTTCCATTTCATTCAGTCCAGCAATTGTACAACCTTGAGGAGTTGTAACACGATCTATAAGTTGTTCAGGGTGAACTTTTTCTTCTAGCAACATTTCAGCAGCACCTTTAACGGTTTGTGCAGAAATAGCTAATGCTGTTTGCCAGTCGAATCCTATTTCGATCCCAGCTTGCATCGAAGCTCTTATGTATCGCAATGCAAATGCAGTTCCGCTTGCCGCAAGAACTGTAGCCGCATCCATTAATTTTTCATCAATTATAGGAGCAGTTCCTAATGTTTGAAAAAGAGTAATTACGCCAGTTGCTTTATCTTTATTTTTTTCCTGAAACGCAATACAAGTCGCCGAAGCTCCAAACTGTGCTGCAATATTTGGCATAATTCTAATGGCGGTATTAGACTCACCTATCTTGTTTTGTAAGCTTTCAATAGATAATCCGCTAACTGCTGAAGCAATTATTTTATTCGAAATAAAAGGGAGAATTTCATTTAGAACAACATCAATTTGGTATGGCTTTATCGTTAGAATAATTACATCTGCCTCTTCAATTAGATGTGTGTTGTTACTGGAAACTGTAGCTCCAAGTTTTTCTAGATATTGAATGCTAGAAATATTCCTTCTGGTTATTGTTACTTGGTTTTCTGAGGAAAATTTAGATAATCCCAAGGCAATGGAAACTCCTAAATTCCCACCGCCAATAATATGTACTTTCATTATAGTTTTGGTTAATTTTCTTTATTACTTGATTTTAAGATAATGTGGTTACTTCATTATTCGTTTCTAAAAATCATTATTAAGTCATAAATTGTTCATTTTTTGGTTAATGGTTGTTGCTATTTATCTGTTAAATTTGAATATCTTTTTTTATTACTTAAAACCCTAAAATCATTTTTGCGATCGAGAAATAAATTAAAATTCCACATATATCATTACTCGTTGTGATAAATGGCCCCGTAGCTAATGCGGGATCAATGCCAAATTTCTCTAAAAGTAACGGGATAAAAGTACCAATTAATGACGCAATAATAATCACAGAAACTAACGCAATTGTCACAATAAATCCAATTATAAACTCGACATCTAATAAAAAGTGACTTCCTAAAAACAAGATAATCGCTAGAATTAATCCGTTAAGTAAACTAAGCATAACTTCCTTTACTAATCTACTAAAGAGTGAGCCGCTCAAGGAATTATTTGCTAAACCTTGCACAATAATCGCTGACGATTGTACACCCACATTACCGGCCATTGCAGCAATCAAAGGAGTAAAAAAGAATAACTTCCCGTGCTCTTCCATTGCTGGTTCAAATAACCCCAAAACTTTAACAGTTACAAATCCTCCTAGAAGTGCTAGAACTAACCATGGTAAACGCGCCTTAGTATGTTCTAAGATACTATCATCCGCTTCAATATCCTGGGAAATACCCGCTGCCAACTGGTAATCCTTATCTGCTTCTTCTTTTATTACATCTAATATATCATCAATGGTAATTCGGCCAACTAATCGACCTAATTCATCAACCACAGGAATAGCCTCTAAATCGTATTTTTGCATTATTCGAGCCACTTCAACGTCTTCTGTATTTACTTTTACAGAATTCAGTTTCCGAATGTAGACGTCGCTTATCGCCGTTCTAGAAGAGGTCGTTAATAAATCCTTTAAAGACAAACGACCTTTTAATCGATCTTCATCATCAACAACATAAATAGAATGCACTCTAGATATATTTTCAGCTTGCATTCTCATTTCCTTCACACAAGTCAGTACATTCCAATTTTCATTTACTTTGACTAACTCTTTATGCATGATTCCACCGGCAGTGTCTTCATCGTAACGCAGTAAGTCAACAATATCCTTTGCATGCTCAACATCTAAAAGCTCTGATATAACTTCCGCTTTCAAATCTTGTGAAAGTTCCCCAATAATATCAGCCGCATCATTAGTTTCAAGCTCATCTAACTCCTCAGCAATCTCTTTTGCAGAAAGTCGGCCTAATATATTCTCCCTTAAATCATCTTCTAATTCAAGAAGTATCTCAGCTGTTTTTTCGCTATCTAATACTTTAAAGACATAAGTAGCCTCGTTAAAATCAAGCTTATCAAGAATTTCAGCAATATCAGCGTGGTGCATATCATTAAGTAAAACTTCCAGTTGCCTGTCGTTTCTGCTTTTAATAAGATCCTCTAACTCATGAATTAATTCTCTACTTATTTTAAACTCCATCTGCTTCAATTTTTTGGGTAAGTTCAATGAACTGTTCTACATTAAGTTGCTCTGGTCTAAGGTCAAACACAATATCTTCTCTTAACTTATCAGATAAGTTCATTGTTTTTAAACTATTTCGCAACGTTTTTCTACGTTGTTGAAAAGCTGTTTTGACAACTGTAAAAAATAATTTTTCACCACAAGGCAAACTGTAATCTTCTTTTCTACGCAGTCGCAAAACACCTGATTTAACTTTTGGTGGTGGAATAAAAACATTCTCGTCTACTGTAAACAAATATTCAGCATCGTAGAATGCCTGCACTAAAACCGACAAAATGCCATATGCTTTAGTTCCCTTTTTTTCACAAATACGTTGCGCTACTTCTTTTTGAAACATTCCTGCAAATTCAGGAATCTGACTGCGATATTCTAATGCTCTAAAAACAATTTGAGTCGAAATATTATAAGGGAAATTACCAATTATAGCGAATTGCTTCCCTTCAAAAATTTCGTTTATATTATATTTTAAAAAATCTTTAGAAATAATTTTATCCTTTAATTTAGGATAATTTTCGTCAAGATATGTTACTGACTCTGGATCAATTTCGATCACATAGGTAGTAACTGGTTTATCTAACAAATATTTTGTCAAAACACCCATTCCAGGCCCAATCTCTAATACATCATCGTATCCTACTAAATTTAACGTATCGGCAATATCTTTAGCAATACTTTCATCTTTCAAGAAATGCTGACCGAGGTGTTTTTTGGCTTTTACTTTTTCCATTTTGTCATTGCGAGGCACGAAGCAAGCTCACTTAATTTTATTATTTTCTATTCTCAAAGGTCTTAAAAATCAACCTTGCGATTCACGTAGCATCAAAGCGCTAAACACATTTATTTCTTGGCACAAAAAAAGAAAGTTTTTTTGTTTCCGAATTAAGACTGACAACTAATAATTAAAATTAGCATCTAAGTCTAAAAACTATTTAATGATCGCTTATCAATTCTAATTCCGTTCGAAAAGCTAGCATTTTATCACCAAATAATTTCAGTCCTTCTTCACGGAAAGCTGCTGCATCTTCTTGGTAATATTTCTCTAGTGTTTCCTTACTATCTGTTGTGTATTGAACTGAGTAAGTTGTTCCACCCATTTCCTCTTCAATTAAAACACGGACCATTCGAGCAGAAGAGAATTTCCCTGTAGCTAGAAGTTCCGGAATATGTTTATGTCTCATCCAAAGCATCCATTGATCATGAACGCTCTCGTGTATGTTTGTGGTAACGTTGTATATTATCATTTTTTATTGTGTGTTTTAATTTTGATTTTAGATTCTATTTCAAACCAAAATCATTTCAAAGATTTGTATCTCCTCGCAACTGTCGGAATTTTTTTCTTGCCTCTACAAAATGAATACTATCCTGATGATTGAAAATTATCTTTTCATACAACGGCTTTGCTTTTTCAGGTTGTTGCAATTGCTTATTATATATTTCAGCTGAGAAAAATAGCGCTTCATCACTGTAAATTCCATCGCTGTGATTATCGATAATTATTTGGTATTGGCTTAAAGCCAAATTATAATCACCTAATTTTTCATAAATTTCGCCTAATCTCAGTAATGTAACTGCTTCGATTTCGTCTCCTTTAAAACTTTTTAATATAGATTGAAATTGCGTTACCGCTTCCTGATTTCTATTTTGATATAAAAGATAATCACCTTTTGCAAATTGCTTTAAAGCAGTTTGTGTCGAATCAGCAACAGTGTTATCATTTATTAAAAGAAAATATTCTAATGCATCATTAGCAATCAATTGTGTATTAGCTGATTTTAATTCTTTAAACTGCTTCAAAGCCCAAGCAAAATCTGCCTTAAAATAACTCGTTTTTGCAGCTTTTAATGTAGCTTCATGCGCCATTACGTCATTTTTTAAATCTAATTCAATTTGAGAATAATAGATTAAAGCTTGATTGAATTTTTCTTCATAAAGCAAAATATCTGCTAATTCCATTTTGGCTCGAGCCACATCGTACTCATTCAATCGCAATTCTAGAGCTTTTTTTATAATAGCTTTACCTTCTTCAGGTTTTTTTAAATTAAAAGCCGCAAAATGCGCTTGAGTCAGTTGCAAAGATAAGGTAAAAGGCGTAATCTCAAATTCGCTGAGCAAATTCGCTAGTTCCGTACTAATTCCAGTATAGTCTTTTTCAGTTGACTTCTCGATTTTCATATCCATCAAATAAGAATTTGCTTGGATCAATAATTCTAAGTCTTTAGTATTTTCAAGAACAAAACTTAAAATTTCCTTCGCAGCATCCTGATTATCTTCATCTATGGCTAATTGAGCTAAATTAATTATTGCACTTAGTGATTCTGGGTTTCTTTTATAGATAGCTTTTTGCTGGATAAAAGCCTTTTCAAACTCTTTTTGCTGCACATAAAACCAACTCAAATAATGATTCCAAAAAAGATCTTGGTTTTTTTGAGTTCGCAAAATCAATGCTTTTCTTAATTTGTCATTAAAATTGGCATCACCATCGTCAACCATAAAACGTACAAGTTGATTTTGAATCCTAACAGAATTTTGAGGGTTTACAAATGCTTCATCCAGAAAAGTAGATATCATCATATCTATATTCCCTAACTGACCATAAATAAATCCTATTTGGTAATTAAAATTATTATTAGCATCTACAGCGGTAGCGCTCTGATACGATTTTAAGGCATATTCTAATAAAACCTTTCGCTCAAAAGAGCTTGAAATGCTATAGACCTCAGTTGGAGTTTTTTTAATACGTTCTAAGGCTTGATCGTAAAAGTTATTAGCCTTAGTCTGGTGTTTTTGTAGTTGGAAATTATAGCCTAACTCAACAAGTAGATAGCCTTGTTTGTACTTATCTAATCTTTGCTGAATTGCTTTTTCGGCAATATCGAATTGTTGCAGTTGCTGATAGCAGTCAATAGTGCGCAGAAAATATTGAGTGTTTTGTGGTACATTTAATAGTAATTCCTCAAAACCTATTCGTGCTTTTTCAAAATCTCCTTTTTCATAATAATACTGCGCTAATTGTTCGTTTTGCGCGAATCCAACTAGTGAGAAAAAGAAAGTGAGAAAAAGAAAAAAGTATTTCATATTAAATGTGTTCAGTATTCAATGTTCAGTTTGCGAACCAATGTACTGTCCAAAAAACAAACTGAACACTGATCACTGAGGACTGAACACTAAATTAATCTATAATATCGAATCCACAATACGGACGCAATACTTCAGGAATTACAATTCCTTCTGGAGTTTGATAATTTTCTAAAATTCCAGCTAAAACTCTTGGCAAAGCCAATGAACTTCCGTTAAGCGTGTGTGCCAATTGATTTTTTCCATCTTTATCTTTGAAACGCAATTTCAAACGGTTTGCTTGAAAAGTCTCAAAATTAGATACAGAAGAAATTTCTAACCAACGGTCCTGAGCAGTTGAAAACACTTCAAAATCATATGTCAATGAAGCAGTAAAACCCATGTCGCCGCCACAAAGACGTAAAATTCTATAGGGTAATTTCAATTCTTGAAGAATAGATTTTACATGTTCTACCATTCCGTCTAATGCTTCATACGATTTATCAGGATGTTCTACTCTTACAATTTCAACTTTATCAAATTGGTGCAAACGGTTTAATCCTCGTACGTGCGCACCATATGAACCCGCTTCACGACGGAAACATGGCGTATATGCTGTGGTAAGAATAGGTAATTCACTTTCATTTAAAATTACATCACGAAATAAATTCGTAACAGGAACCTCAGCTGTTGGAATTAAGTATAAATCGTCGGTTTTATCATGGTACATTTGACCTTCTTTGTCTGGCAATTGTCCAGTTCCGTAAGCCGAAGCTTCATTTACCATATGTGGCACCTGAACTTCATTATAACCTGCAGCAGTATTTTTATCTAAAAAATAATTGATCAGCGCGCGTTGTAATTTGGCGCCTTTTCCTTTATAAACTGGAAATCCTGCTCCTGTAATTTTTACACCTAGCTCAAAATCAATGATGTCATATTTTTTCACTAATTCCCAATGTGGCTGCGCACCTTCATGTAGAACTGGAATAGCACCTTCGTGAAAAACATTCAAATTTTCTTCAGGAGTTTTTCCTTCTGGAACAATATCCGCAGGAAGATTAGGCAAAGTATATAATTTGTCCAAAAGTTCAGCAGCAAGCACATCAGCAGTTTCTGCTAGTTTCTTACTTTTCTCTTTATTTAAAACAGTTTTTTCTTTTAGAATTGCGGCTTTTGATTTCTCACCGTTTTTCATCAATTCGCCTATGTCTTTGGATAATTTATTAGATTCAGATAAAATTCCGTCTAACTCTACTTGCGTAGCGCGACGTTTTTCATCTAGTTGTACCACTTCTTCAACAATACTTTTGGCATCCATATTTCTTTTTGCCAAAGCATTGATTACTTTCTCCTGATTCTCTCTAATAAATGCAGTTTGTAACATAGTTTATTTTTTATACCTATTATATTTCTAATAATGGAAGCAAATTTAAGGAAATGTTTGATAGAAACGAGCTAAAAATTCAGGCATTTGTGATTGGCAGCTTAAGACACGAATTTCACGAATTAGCACAAATTTATTAGACTATTAATCTCACTAATGATAAATAAAATCTCTAATCTTACACAAACAAATTATCTGTATTATTTTTAAAATTAGTGAAATTAAATTAATTTTTTATTCGTGACCATTAGTGAAATTCGTGTCTGAATTTTTAATCTCTTTTAATTTCGTGACCTACAAATTCCTCTAATGCAGCAAACATATCATCGACAGAGAGCACTTCTAAGTCAGGATGAGTTCTTAAGAAATCAGCGTTAAGTTGTACTAAATTTTCCTCAATTTCAAAAAAAGTATCGCTGTTCATTAAATCACGAACTGGATTTATTCCTTCCAGTTTTCCTTTAAAGAATTTATCTCTTTTTACACTGCTCATCAATTTCACTTTCTTACATTGTTGTTGGAATAATTCCAAATGCTTTTCGGCGCCAAGTAGCTGTAGACCTTCTTCTATTAGTTCGTTAAGCTCCGTATTCCATTTCGAATTATATACAAATTGAGCAAAATTGCCTTCTGTACATTGCGAAGTGTAATAATCTAAATAGTAACTCATCAATGCATCTTCGTGAATCAAATCATCATCAATTTTTTCTTCCCGCATTAAATTGATAACCGAAATATTCGAATTGATTACATCTTGAGCATTTTCGCTATTTGAGGCTGTTTCTGAAATTATAATTCTGCCGAATTCCATTGGAGTTTAATTTAAGGAGTTTGTGCAAATTTCGAATAAATTACTGAATGATAATTATTTTTAACCACAGATTATGTAGATTAAAGCAGATTATCGAAATATCAAGTAATTGCCACCTTCCACGCAGTCCCACTAAGAGAGAAACAAATGAGCTATTTATCAATTCGAAAAATAAAAAAAATAGCAGATTTATTTGCCTTCAGCTTCATTGCTATTGTTTTGTTGATTCATTTTAGTGATCAAGGTTTTTAATCGCAAAGCCTTTTCCTTCTTTTCTTCTTGAAGTTTTGACTTTTTACGATTCAGCAATTTAGTATGTAAAGCCTTGTTTTTAGTATTCTTTTCAGGTCCTTTCGCCATTTTAAAAATCTTAATTAATTAGTAACTACTAAAATGAATATTATAACGATTCGATTTCTTTATCAGCTTTTTTAAAAACCTTCCTTTTTGTATTTCCAATAATAAAGAATGCTAATCCACCCACAAAATAGAGCAACACATCAATCCAATCTCCTGTGTATCTACTATTGATTTTGGGAAGATAATATTCGAAGTAAAAAGAATAAGAACATGATAGAAAAATAATGAAACCTAACGGCAATTTAAAATAGTCATCTTTTTTTAATCTTTGAATTATATATTCAATCGCTCCAAGAACTAGCGGAACATATAACAAATCATTTATATAATTGTTAATCAAAGCAGGCAATGGAATTTTTAACCGCTGCATTACATATATTGTCAGCGCCACAATTAACAATGTAAAATACAGCACTTTTCTAAACATAGAAAACTTAGTTGGGGAAGTTACCATCACAAGATTTGAATTTTTAACCAGCAGCGGCGGCCGTAACTGCAGCAATAATTCCTCCAATAACTACTGCAAAGAATAGCCAAATAGAATAAATAGTCTGAAAAAAATATCTTATAAAAAGGTTTGAATGCTCTAACCCTTTATTGAAAAAAATTTCGAATTTATTGGGTGGTTTTTTTGACTTCTCTTGCTCGTCAATTTTAAATTGAATCTTTTTTTCTGTTTCCAATCGGCGCTTGAGAACTAAATCTAATAATTCGCCACAATTACTACAATACTCATTATTTAAATTAACGGTATTACATTTAGGGCATTTTATATACGATTTACTCATTATGCTATCGCTTGATCTGTATTAATTTTAGCAAAGCTATGAAAAATGCCTGACATGCAGGATGAGATTCCTTCGTTCCTCGGAATGACAAATGTTTTGGGAATTGTAAATCCCCTAGCCCTGATAGAAGTGGAAATCCTTTTAGTCCCGATTTTTATCGGGGCTAAAAGATTGCAGCGTCCCGAAGCTTCGGGAGCAGGAAATAGCTCCAGATTGCCACGTTCCTCGCAAAGACATTAATAATTTTCTTATTTTTGCACGAAATTAAACTGAATTATGTTACAGAATCCAAAAAGATATACGATTACAGCGGCATTGCCTTACACTAATGGACCTATACACATTGGCCATTTAGCGGGTGTTTACGTGCCTTCAGATATTTATTCACGCTACCTGCGCTTGCAAGGAAGAGACGTTTTGTTTGTTTGCGGAAGCGATGAACACGGTGTTGCCATTTCGATGAAAGCAAAGAAAGAAGGGATTACTCCGCAAGAAGTAATTGATAAATATGATAGAATTATTCGTAAATCGTTTTCTGATTTTGGAATTTCGTTTGATAATTATTCTAGAACTTCGGCTAAGATTCATCACGATACGGCTTCAGAATTTTTTACAACTTTATACGAAAAAGGTGATTTTATAGAGCAAGTAACCGAGCAATTGTACGACGCAAAAGCGGATCAGTTTTTAGCAGATCGTTTTGTTATAGGAACTTGTCCAAAATGCGGCAACGAAGAAGCATACGGAGATCAATGTGAAAAATGTGGTTCTACGCTGAACGCCACAGATTTGATCAATCCTAAATCGACAATTACAGGTGAAACTCCTATTATGAAGTCGACGAAACACTGGTTTTTACCTTTAGATCGTTATGAAGATTTCTTGAAAGAGTGGATTCTTGTTGGACATAAAAATGACTGGAAACCTAACGTTTACGGACAAGTAAAATCGTGGATTGATGGCGGATTAGAACCTCGTGCGGTAACTCGCGACTTGGATTGGGGAATTGACGTTCCTGTTCCTGGTGCCGAAGGAAAAAAATTATATGTGTGGTTTGATGCGCCAATTGGCTATATTTCATCTACTAAAGAATGGGCTTTGAGAGAAGGAAAAGATTGGGAACCGTATTGGAAAGATCAAGACACAAAACTGGTACACTTTATAGGGAAAGACAATATTGTTTTTCACTGTATCATTTTTCCTGCGATGTTAAAAGCGGAAGGAAGTTATATTTTACCAGATAATGTTCCTGCGAATGAGTTCTTAAATTTAGAAGGAAATAAATTATCGACTTCTAAAAATTGGGCTGTTTGGTTGCACGAATATTTAGAAGAATTTCCTAATCAGCAAGATGTATTGCGTTATGCTTTGACATCAAATGCGCCGGAAACAAAAGATAATGATTTTACTTGGAAAGATTTCCAGGCTAGAAATAACAATGAATTAGTTGCGATTTACGGAAATTTTATAAACCGTGTTGTCGTTCTAACGAATAAATATTACAGCGGAATTGTACCTCAACCGAATGATTTATCGGAAGTTGACGAAGCGACTTTAACCGAATTAAAAGCGTATCCAGCTGTGATTTCGAGTTCTATAGAAAGATATAGATTTAGAGAAGCATTAGGCGAATTAATGAATGTAGCTCGACTTGGAAACAAATATTTGGCCGATGAGGAACCTTGGAAAGTAATCAAAGACAATCCAGAACGCGTACAAACACAAATGTATGTAGCCTTGCAAATCGCAGCCGCTTTGAGTTCACTATGTGAACCATTCCTACCTTTTACAGCAACTAAACTATCTAAAATTTTAAAAATAGAATCACCGTTGTCTTGGAGTACTATTTCAGAAAATTCAGATTTGATTGTTGCAGGACACCAAATAGGTGAAGCAGAATTATTATTTTCGAAAATCGAAGATGAAGAAATTCAGAAACAAATAGACAAATTAGAAGCTACAAAAACAGCTAACAAAGCGGAAAACAAAGTAGTCGAACCTCAAAAAGAAGCGATTCAATTTGACGATTTTGCTAAAATGGATTTGCGTGTAGGAACCATTCTAGAAGCTACAAAAATGCCAAAAGCTAATAAACTTCTGATATTAAAAGTAGATACGGGAATTGATGTTCGCACCATTGTTTCAGGAATTGCTGAGAGTTTTAAACCTGAGGATATTATTGGTAAGAAAGTGACCGTTTTAGTAAACTTGGCGCCAAGAAATCTTCGCGGAGTAGAAAGTCAAGGAATGATATTAATGACTACAAATGCAGAGGAGAAATTAGTTTTTGTAAATCCAGATGCTGATGCTTCTAATGGCGAGACAATAAATTAATTGCCGTTGCAAATGTCCAAAGTTATAATGCAGGTTTCAATTTTATATTTTAATTGATGCTTGCATTTTCTTATTACTATAATATGTTATTTACTTTTTTTAGGCAAATTAAGTAACACAATAGCCTAAAATTAAACAACTTAACAAAAATGATAAAACAAATATTTATTGGATTTTGCTTTCTAAGCGCTTTAACTGCTTTTTCACAGCAAATTGTGTCAACATTACCATTAAATTTAAAGAAGAATCGAGACGTTTTTCAGACCGTAAATAGCGATAAGAAAGAAGTTACTTTATTTATAAGTGATAAAACAAATGTAAAGGCTATTCAATTTGATGAAAAAACACAAGTAATAGATAGCATGTCTGCTGAAAGACCAAATACGAAAACATACACCAATATGATTGGCTATAATCTAAGTGATAAAAACACTAGGTTGTTTTGGTCATCAAATGATTATAAAAATATTCTTTCACAGTTGTATGATTTCAAAAGTCGGAAGACAGAAACAAAGGAGTTTTCTCTTAATTTAAAAGATGAAAAAGTATTACAAAAATTCAGTGAAAATGATCTTTTCTATATTCTTACGGTTTTAAAAAATAGCAATAATTTCAAATTATATGTTTTTGATAATGACGGTAATTACGCAGAAAAAGTAATTAATTTAAGATCATTTACCTTTTATGAATCAAATAATTATATTTCAGACTTATACGGCGTTTTTCGCGAAAATTTACTTCCTTTTGAAGCACCCTTTTCTTTAGAGCTAATAAACTCTGAAAATCCTTCATCATTAACAGCTGCTGCAAAAAAAAGAAAATGTTACCAAGAAGATAAAAAAATTATCATAACATTAGATACTAATAGTGAGTTTACGCAGATAATTACTATTGACTTAAAGGATTTTACATCTACTGAAAAAAGAATAAAAACCAGCAATATTGAAGAAGAAAGAATATTCGTAAATTCTAATTCTTTTTACAGTAAAAGTAGATTGTATCAGATAAAAAGTTCACCAAAATTATTCTATTTTACCATAAAGGATTTAGAAGGTAATCTTGTAAAGGAATACGTAGCTACATCAACCCAACCCATTGACTTTAAAAACTCCGAAGTTTCTCAACAAGGAGGGGAGTTTGGAGGAAAAAGGGTTTTAGAAAATTCATCGCAGTTTATTCGTAAATTAAATAATCTTAAAGCAGGCGTCACTAGTTATACTACTGCTACTAATAATGTAGTAACCTTTGGAGGAGTTTCAGCAGCGCAGCAAACTGGCTTGCAAGCAGGTTTAGGGCAATTTGGACTCATTGGTGCTCTAGTTTCAATTGCAGTTTACAACCCAACATTAGACAGTTTTAATTCCTACGCGAATAGGAAAGTGGTAAAAACAGAAGGTTTATTTGATGCTAACGGCAATCATATAAAAGGTGATTTAGAGCCTTTGGCTTTCGATAAGATTCGGGATTTTTTAGAGAAGAATAAAGATTTCTCCTCTCAAACATTATTTAAAACAGATGCTTATTATTTAGGATATTATGATAATAAAGCTAAAGAATATATAGTTAGAAAGTTTGTTGATTAAGATGTCGTTCAGTTTTGAAAAATAGCTGAGTTTTTGTCCAATAATAAGTAGCTTTTAAATTTAAAAATTGGCAGCAGCTTAATTAATCATAATATGAAAGTCAATAAACCACGATTAGCTCTAGCCATTGGAATTTTATGCATCTCAGTTTTTCCAATATTGGTTAAGCTTAACCTCACTGGTGGATTAATTTCAGCTTTTTATAGAATGGCAATTGCAGGAGCACTACTCTTGCCGTATGTTCTAATTACAGGAAAGTTTAAATTACCTCGAACCAATATTTTGATTCTCGCTATTGTTTGTGGTTTATTATTCGCTTCAGATGTGGCGGTCTGGAATATTTCTATACAGCAATCGAGTGCGACTCAAGCCACGTTATTAACTAATTTATCGCCTGTATGGGTTGGCGTAGGTTCGTTTTTATTTTTAAAAAATAAACCTGCAACTAATTTTTGGATTGGAACATTAATAGCAATATTTGGAATGATCACTCTGGTTGGATTCCAATTTTTTATAAATTTAGATTTCAACATGGCTTTTCTGCTAGCTATTTTATCTGGAGTGCTATACGCTGTATATATGCTAGTGAGTAAAGATGTGTTATCAGAAATGGACGTGCTTTCCTTTATGTTAGTAACACTGATCACTTCTACTCTATTTCTAGGAATTGTATGTTTCGTTACTGATGAACCTTTTACCGGTTTTTCTAATGCAGGGTGGACTGTATTGTTTATTCAAGGAATAGTATGTCAATTGATTGCTTGGTTACTAATTAGTTACGCTACTCAAAATATGCGTGCTACTCGAGTATCATTATCTTTATTAGGTCAAGCCGTTTTAGCGACTATATTAGCATGGTTGTTTCTAGACGAGAAAATAACACTGCAAATGATTATTGGCGGGTTAATTTTGCTACTTGGAATTCGGGTAACATTTTATGCTAAAACTCTTTCTATCAAAAATATATTTAGTAAAAGCTAAAGAAACGTCTTCTTTACAAATAATATCACAACATGAAAAACATAAAAGTAATTGCATTTGATGCAGATGACACCTTATTTATAAACGAAACTTATTTTGCTGAAACCGAAGAGAAATTCTGCAGCTTGATGAGTGATTATCTTTCAAACCAAGGAATTGCGAAAGAACTTTTTAAAATTGAAATAGATAATCTTAAAATATATGGCTACGGAATCAAAGGATACATTCTTTCTATGATTGAAGCAGCAATGAAAATTTCTAATAATACAATTTCAGTAAAAGCCATTGAACGCATCATTCAATATGGAAAAGAATTAACAGAGAAACCTATTGTTTTACTTGACGGTGTGGAAGAAACTTTGCAAGCACTTCATGGCAAGTATAAATTAGTTGTTGCAACTAAAGGTGATTTATTAGACCAACGCAGAAAATTACACAATTCTGGATTAGGAAAATATTTTCATCATATTGAAGTCATGTCTGATAAACAAGAAATCGACTATACTGATTTGATAAAACGATTAGAAATAGAACCCTCTGAGTTTTTTATGATTGGTAATTCTTTAAAGTCAGATGTTTTACCCGTTCTAGCCATTGGTGGACATGCGGTACATATTCCTTTTCACACTACATGGGAACATGAGCGAATTGACCATAAAGTGGAACATGAAAATTTCAGCTCTTTCGAAAAAATTACAGAAGTTTTAGGCCACTTCGATCATTAAAAAGATGGGCTGTTTGTAACGTTGTTTATGGCCTTTAAAAGTGAACGATATAGTTTTTAAGTACTAAAATTCAGTTTAGGCTCTTTTTTCTTAAAATTAAATTCACAATTTAGTTACAATTTGGAAATTAATTTTGTAAATAATAGCTAAATATGTAATAAACACTGCAGTATAATCTTTTATTTATAAAATTTCTAGTTTGTTTTATATAATTTACTGATTGAAAATTCTCATTAGTTTTTATGTTGTATTTTTGCACTAAATATAAAAATCTACTATAATGAAAAAATTAATGTTTGCCTTAGCTTTTGTAGCAGCAGCGACGACTGTAACTGCACAAACTGAAACTGTAAAAAACACCGAGAACGATTATAACAAATGGTCTGTTGAATTAGCTGGTGGTTTAAACAAACCAATGAGACCTATGACTGCTGGTTACAGAACTGCAGTACTAAGCTCTTATGTAGCTGACCTAGGAGTTAGATACATGTTCAACAACAAATTTGGTTTAAAAGCTGATTTCGGATACAACAGCTTTAAAGAAGGAGAAAGTTCAATAGCATTTGATACTAAATATTATAGAGCAGACTTACAAGGTGTAGCTAACCTTGGAAGAATCATGAACTTTGAAACTTGGACTAACACTCTTGGATTATTAGGTCATGCAGGTTTCGGTTTAGCTCAATTAGAAGATCAAAATTCTGCAGTTAAAGACAGAATGGGTAACTTTATTGCTGGTGTAACTGGTCAAATTAAATTATCTGATAGAATTTCGTTAACTGGAGATTTCACAACAATCCTTAATGCTAAACAAAACAGTACTTTTGATGCTGCATCTTCAGTAAGTTCTCCTGGATTTGGTGGAGTTTTATTCAACGGAACTGTTGGTCTTACTGTATACTTAGGTAAAAATGCTAAACATGCTGACTGGGTTACTCTTACTGATAAAGAAGTAGTTGCTTTGAAAGATAGAGTTACTGCAATCGAAGATAAAATGGTTGATGCTGACAATGATGGTGTAGCTGATTATTTAGATGTTGAAAAAGATACTGCTGCTGGAGCTTTAGTTAACACTAAAGGACAGTCTATTGACAAAAACAATAATGGAGTTGATGATGTTACTGAAGATTTCATCATGAAAAATTATGCTGCTAATGGTGGAAATGGTTCTACTGTATATAACAATGACCTAATCAAAAGTTTGATCAATGGTGGTTATGTTGCTACATATTTTGATTTCAATAAATCTACTCCAACAAATGTTTCTACAGAGGGAACTGATTTTATCTTAACTTACTTAAGAAACAATCCATCTGCTTCAGTAGACATTATTGGTCATGCTGACGAATTAGGAAGATCTGCTTACAATGATAAATTATCTAATGCAAGAGCTACTACTATCAAAAATACTTTAGTAAAAGCTAACATTGACGCTTCAAGATTGAACGTTGTTGCTGCTGGTGAAGACACTTCAGTAAACAAAGATTCAGATGCTGCAAGAAAATTAGTTAGAAGAGTTACTTTCATGGTAAAGTAATTATCTACTTATAATATTTAAAGCCCTAAAGGAAATTTCCTTTAGGGCTTTTTTCATTTAGGTGATTTACTTTATGTTCTATTTGATATTAATCGTAGTAAAATTCGATTCATCTTACAGCTAGAATACCCTACTATTATCCTACAATTATTTTATTATAAACAATTTTTACTTATTAAAGATTTTCCTTTGTTCGAATGTAAATTCATTTTTAAATTTTAAGAATGAAATCCCGAGAATTAAGTTTTAATCATATTTTTAATTAATTTACAAAAGGAAAATATTAATCTATTTTAGTGAATATTAAAAACGCTCATTTAGTTGTTGATTTATATGATCTAAGCTGTTTAAAGATCTTATTAAACTCCGTTAATGGTACTATAGTGGTTTAATTTTCTAACTTTACTAAAAACCCATTATTATGTTATCAAAAAATATTGAAACAGCTTTAAATAAGCAAATACGTATTGAGGCAGAATCGTCGCAGACTTATCTTTCTATGGCTTGCTGGGCTGAAATTAGCGGACTTGAAGGAATAGCTCAGTTTATGTTTGCACAATCTGATGAAGAGCGCCAACATATGCTTAAATTAATCAAATACGTGAACGAACGTGGTGGCCACGCTCAAATCACCGATTTAAAAGCACCGAAAACAACTTACGAAACCTTTAAAGGAATGTTTGAAGAGCTCTACAAGCACGAAATATTCGTTTCTGATTCTATAAATGAGTTAGTTCATATTACGTTCTCAGAAAAAGATTATGCCACACACAACTTTTTGCAGTGGTACGTTGCTGAGCAAATTGAAGAAGAAGCAACTGCCAAAACCATTTTAGACAAAATTAATTTAATCGGCGACGATAGAGCCGGACTATATTTATTTGATAGAGACTTACAACAAATTGCAATTACAAAACCAGTAGTTTAGAATGTTAAAGTTTATTTAGAATAGATAAAAATAATTTATATTTGCCTTAGTTTTTAATTCTCTACACATTGGAAAAGAAAAAAAAGGATAAGAAAAAGGACAAGACACTGCTTGTAGAAAATATTAAGATAGCAGAAAACTGTAAATCTAAATGCTGCAAGAAATTTAAAAAGGGAGAAGAGAAACGGTGTAAACGTTGTCCAATGCTCGACTTGTTGAAAAAGCTTTCTTAACAAAACATAAATCCCCTCTAATTTAATTAGAGGGGATTCTTTATTTACAAAAAATTCTCGATAGATTATTTTCCTAAAAGCAATACTTCATTAGCGACAACTTCGGTAACGTATCTTTTTTCTCCATTCTTGTCGTCATAACTTCTATGCGTTAATTTTCCTTCGATACCTATTTCTTTTCCTTTAGTAACATACTTTTCAATAATCTCTGCCGTTTTGCCCCATGCAGTAATTCTATGCCATTCCGTTTGCTCCACTTTATCACCGTTTTCTTTGTAATAAACATCATTAGTAGCGATTGTAATATTAGCTAATTTTTTTCCTCCTTCTAAAGTTTTTACTTCAGGATCTTGACCAACTCTTCCGATTAATTGTACTCTGTTTTTCATGGCGTGTAAATTTAAATGTTAGTGCTTATAGTTTGTTTTGTTAAATCGTTCTTTCGAATCAACACTGCAAAGATGCGATAAGAAATGAAAAACATTCGGTTACTAACTATTTACTTTCGGTTGTAACTAATTGTAAACGTTTGTAAATGGAAATAATTCGTTATATTTGGTGAAAACAAAGCAATATGCAAGCCCACATAAATAAAGTAGAATTAAGAAATTTAAAATACGACGATTATAAAGAATTAAAAAAATCAATGGTTGAATCCTATCCAGAAATGGTAGGTTCCTACTGGAGAGAACATCAAATTGAAAAATTACTGAGCATTTTCCCAGAAGGACAATTGGTTATTTTAGTAGATGATAAAGTAGTTGGTTCAGCACTATCACTTATTGTCGACGAAAGCGTAGTTGATAAAAACCACAATTATTCAGACATTACAGGAAACTACTCGTTTTCGACTCATAATCAAAACGGAGATGTTCTATACGGAATAGATGTTTTCATCCACCCAAACTATAGAGGACTGCGTTTAGGAAGACGTTTATATGACGCTCGAAAAGAATTATGCGAGCAACTTAATTTGAAAGCAATTGTTTTTGCTGGTCGAATTCCTAATTACGGGCAACATGCACAAGAGTTGACTCCTAAAGATTATATTGAAAAAGTAAAAAGAAAAGAATTGCATGATCCTGTTCTTTCATTCCAATTAAGCAATGATTTTCACGTGATTCGCGTTATGAAAAATTACTTAGAAGGCGATGCTGATTCTAAGGAATTTGCTGTTTTACTAGAATGGAACAATATCTATTTTGACGAAAGTCCGAGGTTAATTAACTTAGAAAAAAGTGTAATCCGACTTGGATTAGTACAATGGCAAATGCGTCAGCTTAATAATCTTGAAGCATTGTTCGAACAATGTGAATTTTTCGTCGACGTAGTTTCTGGATACGGTAGTGATTTTGCATTATTTCCAGAGCTTTTTGCAGCTCCGTTAATGGCTGATTATAATCATCTATCAGAAGCAGAAGCAATTCGCGAACTTGCTAAACATTCTGATCCCATTAGGAAACGATTCCAAGAATTAGCAATTTCATATAATATCAATATCATTACAGGAAGTATGCCTTATCTAGAGGATGGCACGCTTTACAATGTTGGTTTCCTTTGTAAAAGAGATGGAACCTCAGAAATGTATTCTAAAATCCATGTAACTCCAAATGAAGTGCAGCACTGGGGTATGACGGGTGGTTCAACAATTAAAACGTTTGACACAGATTGTGGGAAAATAGGAATTATGATTTGTTATGACGTTGAATTTCCAGAATTATCCAGATTAATGGCCGATGAAGGAATGAATATTTTATTTGTTCCATTCTTAACTGATACTCAAAATGCATATACGCGAGTAAAACATTGTGCACAAGCGCGCGCGATAGAAAACGAATGTTATGTAGCAATAGCAGGTTGTGTAGGTAATCTACCAAAGGTCAATAACATGGATATACAATACGCTCAATCTGCTGTGTTTACCCCTTCTGATTTTGCTTTTCCAAGTAATGGAATTAAAGCAGAAGCGACTCCAAATACAGAAATGACGCTTATTGTAGACGTAGATTTAAACTTACTTAAAGAATTGCATGAGCATGGAAGTGTTCGTATTCTTAAAGATCGTAGAACCGACTTATACGATATCAAAAAAATAAAGCCATGAACAAAGCTTGCTTAGAATGTGGAGAAAAAATTGTAGGTCGGGAAGACAAAAAGTTTTGCAGCGACGGTTGTCGCAATGCCTACAATAATAAAATAAATAAAGACAGTACTAATTTTATGCGCAACATCAACAACAAGTTGCGCAAAAATTACCGCATTCTAGGTGAACTTAATCCTGAAGGAAAATCTAAAGCAACCCGAGCAAAATTACTAAGTAAAGGATTTGACTTTGAATTCTTCACTAACGTTTTACAAACAAAAACAGGAAATACATATTATTTCCTCTACGACCAAGGATATATGGTTCTAGATAATGATTATTATATGTTAGTCAAAAAAGATATTTAGAACCTTAAATCTGCTGTAATGAAAAAAGATTATTTCTCCATTCTTGCCATTTTATTTATCTCGATAATTCTAGGGACTACTTTCTTCACAATGATGCCACAATTCACATCAGATGATGAAGGAATGCTCACTGACTTTTCAACTAAACGCGCACTGAATATAGTAACAGAGATTTCAAAGCAACCTCATTATGTAGGTTCTGAAAATCATGAAGTAGTGGCTAACTATCTCCAAAAAGAACTGAGTAATTTAGGGCTTGAAACTTCTTTACAAGAAGGATATACGTTAAGCGATTGGGGAAACTTGGTAAAATCAAAAAACATTTTAGCTCGTATAAATGGTTCCAATAGTTCAAAAGCACTTGTATTACTAACACATTATGATAGCGCACCACATTCCTACTCTAAAGGCGCCAGCGATGCTGGCTCAGGTGTTGCCACAATATTAGAGAGTGTTCGCGCTTTTATTCACAATAAAACACCTCACAAAAACGATATAATTATTCTTTTTACAGATGCTGAGGAACTAGGACTTAACGGAGCCTCACTCTTCGTAACGAAACATTCATGGGCAAAAGAAGTTGGTGTTGTACTAAACTTTGAAGCGCGTGGGTCATCTGGACCAAGTTATATGTTGATGGAAACCAATAAAGGAAATGAAGGTTTAGTAAAAGAATTTGCTGCTGCAAAAGCTACTTTTCCTGTTTCAAATTCCTTAATGTATAGCATTTATAAAATGCTGCCCAATGACACTGATTTAACAGTTTTTAGAGAGCAAGGAAATATTCAAGGATATAATTTTGCCTTCATTGATGATCATTATAATTATCACACAGCCCAGGATGATATTAATCATTTAAACAAAAACACATTAGCTCATCAAGGAAGCTACTTGATGCCGTTATTAAAGTACTTTTCAAATGCTGATTTAAATGCCACTCAATCTACAGCCGATTATGTTTACTTTACCATTCCCTACACCTTTGTCAATTATCCATTTAGTTGGGTTTTACCACTGGCGATTATCGCATTACTATTTTTTGCAGGGCTAATTTTTGTAGGAATAGCAAAACGTCTTCTATCTGTTCCCGAAATTATAAAAGGATTTATACCACTATTAATTTCCTTAATTGCTTCAGGATGCGTAACATTTTTTGGGTGGAAAATTCTACTTATTGCTTACCCACAATACAACGATTTACTTAACGGCTTCACCTATAATGGGCATTCTTATATTGCCACTTTTGTTCTCTTAACTATTGCTATTTGCTTTGCGGTTTATAATCGGTTTTCAATTAAAAAACTGACCTTAAATCATTATGTAGCTCCATTATTCTTTTGGATTTTACTGAACATAGCTCTTGCTGTTAGTTTAAAAGGTGCTGGGTTTTTAATTATTCCTGTATATTTTGGATTATTGATTTTGGCTGTTTTCGTAATCACTCAAAGATCTAATAAAGTTTTAAATTTAATTTTAAGTATTCCTGCGCTACTTTTAATTGCTCCCTTTATTCAGATGTTTCCAATTGGTTTAGGCTTGAAAGTACTTTTTGGAAGCGCATTGCTTACTGTTTTAACCTTCGTTTTATTACTTCCAACTTTTGGGGCTTTCGCCAAAAAAGGAATATGGGCTTTATTGTTTTTACTACTTTCTATTGGATTTTTTGCTAAAGCGCATGTTGACTCCGGTTACGAATTAGGAAAAGCAAAATCAAACAGTTTATTATACATTTATAATGCAGATTCGAATAAAGCCAACTGGGCGACATATGATACTAACTTAGATTCTTGGACGAAAAGCTATCTAGGTGAAAACCCAAATTCAGCAACAGATTTGAACACTATTCCATTATTTAGTAAATATAATTCTGGCTTTACTTACAGTGTTGACGCCACGAAAGTAGAAATTGCTAAACCAACCATTGAATTTCTAGAAGATCAAATTATAGGAAATCAAAGAAATCTAAAAATTAGAATTACACCAAATAGAAAAGTAAATCGCTACGATATTTTTGCTAACGAAAGAATGCTTATTTATAATTTTAAAGCAAATGGAGTTACATCATTAGGACAAGAATCGGCTTTATACAAGCGAAGAGGAAAGAAACTCTTGAGTTACTATGTGTTAGAAAATGCGCCATTAGAAATGGAGTTTTCAATTGATAGTAAAACAATCTTAGATATGGAGATGTTAGAAAGTTCTTTTGACTTAATAACAAATCCATTATTTAAAATGAAAAAAAGAGAAAACTGGATGATGCCGACACCGTTTGTGCTGACAGATGCAGTTGTGATTAGAGAGAAAATAAAAGTAAGCCCAGTTATTATTATTCCAAGTATCGAAGCAACAGTTAACAAAATTCCAGTTTTAAAACGCAAAACACCAATAGCCATTGATAGTCTAAAAGTAGATTAAAGTATTTTTTAAAATGATTGTGTAAATACAGATCAACACAAGCATATAAAAAGCTTATTTATTCCAAGATTGAATTAGATTGAAATTATTATAAAAACGCACATTAGTACAATAAATAAAATGACAAAAATTAGCATTCTTGGTTGTGGTTGGTTAGGTATGCCTTTGGCGAAAGCCTTACTAGAAAAAGGAATTCAAATAAATGGTTCGACAACGACCGTGGAAAAACTATCCTTGTTACAAAGTGAAAATATTAATCCTTTTTTAATAGATATTCCCTTAATTATTGATGAAGGTAGCGTTGACATGATAAATTTTTCATCATCCATGAACTCTTTTTTACAAGGAAGTGAAACTTTGATAATCGATATTCCGCCAAAATTAAGAAATGTATCAGCGGCAGCAGATGAAAAAACATTTGTAAAAAAAATAGCTACTTTAATTCCCTTTATAGAAAAGTCAACTGTTCAAAACGTACTTTTTGTAAGCTCTACGTCTGTGTATGGAGAAAATCAAGGAACAGTGGATCAATCAACAATACCAGAACCTGAAACCGAAAGTGGAAAACAATTACTAGAATGTGAGTCGCTTTTAAAAAGTAATAGCAATTTTAAAACTACAATTTTACGATTTGGTGGTTTAATTGGTTCTGACAGACAACCTGGGAAATATTTAGCAGGAAGAGAAAACCTTGAAAATCCAGAGTCTCCCGTGAATTTAATTCATCAAAAAGATTGTATTGGTATCATTTTAAAAATAATAGAAAGTGACTACTGGAACGAAACATTTAACGCCGTATCTCCTTTTCACCCATCTCGAGAAAGCTATTACAGTCAAAAAGCAGCCGACTTAAATTTACCGTTGCCAAAATTTGATCATAGTAAGCCATCAGTTGGAAAATTAATTGAAAATAACAAAATTATAAATCTTTTAAAATATACTTTTACGGAACCAAATTTGTAAAGTGAAAGCTAAAATTAAGAATGCCATTTCGACAAAAATAAATATAGTTGGACTTCCCATCTTAGCTTTATGTTTTGTTAGTTTTTTTTGGGGAACTACTTGGATTGCCTCAAAGGAAGGCGTCAAACACATGCCCGCTTTACAGCTAGTTGCAATCCGACAATTTTTAGGAGGATTTCTTTATATTTCCTATTTTTTATTCAAAAAGGCTCCTTGGCCGAAAGGCAAACAATGGAAAACCATCATCATATTAAGCATTCTTAATTTTGTTTTAAGCAATGGATTAAGCACTTGGGGCGTCAAATATATCAGTAGCGGACTTGGAGCTATTATTGGAGCTATTGTTCCTTTATGGATCGTTATTATTACTTTCTTTAGAGGAGAACGATTATCTCGATTATCGGTTGTAGGCTTAGTGATTAGTTTTAGTGGTGTTTGTGTTATTTTCTTCGATCATTTAAGCGATTTTTTAATTCCAAGTTTTAGATTTGGAATAATAGTTTCGATAATTTCTACTTTGACTTGGGCTTTCGGAACTTTATATACGAAGAAAAAAGCAGCAACATTTAACCCTTATTTCAGCTTAGGAATACAAATGTTTTTATCTAGCATCATCGTTTTTGCTTACACGGGCGCTACTGGAATATCAGTACCTTTAAGTGAAATCCCTGCAATATCATGGTGGTCTATCGCTTATTTAGTGATTTTTGGATCTATACTTACTTTTATTGCTTTTATTTATGCGTTGCAAAATCTACCTGCAGAAATTAGCACCATCTATTCCTACATCAATCCAATCGTTGCAGTTCTTCTAGGAGCAGTAATTTTTGGTGAAACACTTAATGCAGCGATTGCTATCGGAGGAAGTGTTACCTTGTTCGGTCTTTACATGGTCAACTATTCCTTGAGGAAATCTCGAAAAAAAATGCTATTAACCAAATAAATATATTATTATGAATTTTAAAAGTCTTTTAGTAGTCACTGCTACTTTTTCTACGCTGTTTGTAATGAATGGTCAAACGAAATCTAGCTTTGTAGTTCCAAATGAAAATTTAATCACAGAAAATATTGCTCCTATTCTTAAAGAACTTTCTAACGATGTAAAGAAATATTCAGAATTTAGAAGCGCAACTCTAGCGGATATCAATCCGGTAACAAACGAGATTATTATCAATACAAGATTTGGTTCGACCTCTCAATTACATCGTGTTTTAAATGGTATGGGCGCCAGAACCCAAATCACTTTTTTTGATGAACCAATAAGTGCTACTTCTTACGAACCGACAAAAGGCGAGTATTTAGTTTATGCTAAAGATATTGGCGGAAACGAATTTAGCCAACTTTTCAAGTTAGATCTTAAAACGCAACAATCAACTTTACTTACTGATGGCGGACGATCTCAAAATGGCGGTATTAATTGGCGCAAAGATGGCAAAGGATTTTATTATTCTTCAACAAAGAGAAACGGTGGTGATCGCGACGTTTATTTTATGGATCCAAACAATCCTAAAGCAGAGAAATTAATTTTGCAAGTAAAGGGCGGAGGTTGGGGAATTCAAGATATATCTGCAGACAATAAACAGTTAGTTTTAGGAGAATATGTTTCTATAAATGAATCGTATTTATGGTTGCTAGATATTGCTACAGGAAAATTGACTGAAATTACAGATAGAAAAGTTAAAGGAGTTTCACAATCTGATGCTACTTTCTCAAATATTCCTAACGAAATCTGGTATATAACGGATAAGGATAACGAATTTGAGCGATTAGCCACTATGAACTTAAAGACAAAGAAAATAACGTATCACACCACTGCTATTCCATGGAATGTTGAAAACTACGATTTATCTGAAGATCAAAAATCAATTGTATTTACCAGTAATGAAGCGGGATTAAATAAGATGTATCTAATGAACACGGCAACTAAATCTTATACTGAAGTAAAAGGACTTCCAGTAGGGCTAGTTAGTAATCCTCGTTTTACAAAGGATAATAAAAGTATCTTTTTTAATCAATCTACTGCGCAAACTGCATCAGATATCTATCAACTAGAAATTAGTTCTGGAATGGTAGCACGCTGGACTGAAAGTGAATTGGGCGAAATGCAACCTTCAGAAATGTCTGTACCTAAATTTATCGAATGGAAAAGTTTTGATGACTTAGCCGTTTCTGGTTTTTACTATCCAGCTTCGCCAAAATTTAAGGGAAAAAGACCTGTTATCATATTGATTCACGGTGGACCGGAAGGACAATCTATGGCTTCCTTTTTAGGAGGAAATAATTTCTACACTAGCGAAATGGGAGTTTCATTGATTTATCCTAACGTTAGAGGATCTTCTGGTTTTGGAAAAACATACTTAGCAAAAGATAATGGTTTTCTAAGAGAGGATTCTGTTAAAGATATAGGAGCTTTACTAGAATGGATTGCAAAACAACCTGAACTAGATAAAGACAAAATAATGATTATGGGCGGGAGCTATGGTGGTTATATGACATTGGCAACAGCCTTTCACTATGCTGATAAAATAAAATGCTCTGTTGATATTGTAGGTATTTCCAACTTCAATACATTCTTAAAAAACACAGAAGAATACAGACGTGATTTACGTAGAGCGGAATATGGTGATGAAAGAGATCCTAAAATGGCTGCTTTTTTTGACAAAATGGCTCCATTGAATAACACAGATAAAATAAAGAAGCCAATGTTTATCATTCAAGGTACAAACGATCCTAGAGTACCAGTAACTGAAGCGATGCAAATGCGTGACAAATTAAAAGCACAAGGAAATACAGTGTGGTATCTTGAAGCTAAAGATGAAGGACACGGATTTAAAAAGAAAGCTAATATCGATTACCAACGTTTAGCAGTGATTCGATTTATGCAGGAATACTTAGTAAAATAATTCTTGAAATAGAAACCTTAATTTTTAAAAAATAGAAAACCCATTCACCTAGACGAATGGGTTTTCTGTTATTATAGAAACTCTGAAATATTATAGTGTTACCAGATTCTAACTCTTTTTTCTGGAGCAATGTACATACCGTCATTTGCTTTAATATCAAATGCTTTGTAAAACGTATCAATATTTTGCAAAGGCACATAAGCACGGTACATTCCTGGAGAGTGCGGATCAGTTTTTACTTGGTTTTTCAAGGCTTCATCACGCATTTTTGAACGCCAAATTGTTGACCAAGAAATAAAGAAACGTTGTTCTGGTGTATATCCATCAATTAATCCTGGATTTCCGTTTTCTTTTAAATACAATTGTAAACCGTCATAAGCAGCATTAACACCACCTAAATCTCCTATGTTTTCACCAAGAGTAAATTTACCATCAACAAAAGTTCCAGGTAAAGGCTCTAATGCGCTGTATTGAGCTGCAAGTGCGCCAGTCAATGCTGAAAATTGTTTTAAATCTTCGGCTGTCCACCAGTCTACAAGATTTCCATCAGCGTTGTATCTTGATCCTGAATCATCAAATCCATGAGAGATTTCGTGACCAATAACACCACCTATTCCACCATAGTTTACTGCTTCATCCGCTTGATAATTGTAAAATGGCGGTTGCAAGATAGCTGCTGGAAATACAATTTCGTTATTTGAAGGATTGTAATACGCATTCACTGTTTGCGGAGACATTCCCCATTTGTCTTTATCAACAGGTTTCTTTAAATCAGCAATATTTTCATTAAAACGCCATTGCGCCATGTTTTTCACATTGTCAAAATAAGTTCCACCTTCTTGTGGACTTTTAATTGTCAAAGCAGAATAGTCTTTCCATTTATCAGGATAACCAATTTTAATTCTAGATTTATGCAATTTAGCAACAGCACTTACCTTAGTTTCAGCAGACATCCAAGCTAAATTATTAATTCTATTTTCGAAAGCTAAGAATATGTTTTTAATCATTTTCTCTGCCTTAGCTTTAGCTTCAGCTGGAAATTTTTTCTCGACATATAATTTTCCTAGAGCTTCACCCATAGTTCCATTAATAGTTTGAAGTGCATTTTCATCACGTGGTCTTTGTTTAACAGCTCCTGTTAAAGTTTTACCGTAAAACTCAAAATTTGCATTTTCAATATCAGTAGACAATTGACTTGAAGATCTATTTAATAAACTCCAACGCATGTAAGCTTTCCAATCTTCTACTTTATTTTCTTTAAAAATAGCTTCAAGAGCCGTCATGTATTTCGGTTGAGAAACAATAACAGTATCAACTTTAGCTAATCCAATTTTTGTAAAATAAGTATCCCAATTGATAGAAGGCGTTAATTTAGTTAATTCCGCAAGTGTCATTGGATTATAAGACTTTCGACGGTCTCTGCGCTCTACTCTATCTAATCGTGGCTTAGACATTTCAGTTTCAAGAGAAAGAATTTTTTCTGCATTCATTTTAGCAACAGCTGGTTTATCACCAAGATATTGCAGCATTTTAGCAACGTGCAAAACATACTTTTCACGTTTTTCTTTTGAATCTGCATCGTCAGATACATAATAATCTCTGTCTGGTAAACCAACTCCTCCAGGACCTAAATTAATCACGTTTCTACTACTGTTTTTAGCATCTGTTCCAACTCCAGCACCAAAGAAACCTATACCTCCAAAAGGCTCCATCTCAATAAGCAATGCTTGTAAATCTTTGCTGCTTTTAACTGCATTAATTTTAGCTAAATAAGGTTTTAGTGGAGCAATTCCTGCTTTATTTCTGCCTACAGTATCTAAAATTGTTTTGTATAAATTGACTGCTTTACCTTGATCCGTGTTTGATTTATAACTAGGATTTTTAGTAGCATCTTTTAAAATCTCTAATGCATCCGCATCTGTTCTTTGACGCAATTCATCAAAACTTCCCCAACGCGTTCTGTCATTTGGAATCTCAGTATTATCAAGCCAAGTTCCATTCACGTAGCGAAAGAAATCATTGCTTGGTTTTACATTTTTGTCCATGTAATTCACATTAATTCCTGGTTCCTTATTTGCAGGAGCATTTTGAGCTTGGCTTACAGCAAAACCCATAATTGCAGGAATGACAAAAAGCAGTTGCTTATTTTTCATTGTTTTCATTTTTTGTTAGTTATTCAGTTATTCTCACAAAGCTATTAATAAATTTTTTAATTATTTGTTAAAAATTTTTTCAGCAAAAATTGGTGCTAAAAAAAATCCCAATTGCATCTTTAACGATACAATTGGGATTGAAATAAGACTTATTAAACTGATTTACCAAATTTTTACGCGTTTCTCTGGCGTGATATACATTCCATCACCGGATTTAATTGTAAATGCATCGTAGAACGCATCTATATTTTGCACAGGCACATAAGCTCTATACATTCCAGGTGAGTGCGGATCCGTTTTTACTTGGTTTTTAATAGCTTCGTCACGCATTTTAGTACGCCAAACGGTAGCCCAAGAAATGAAGAAACGTTGTTCTGGTGTATAACCATCAATCAATGCTGGAGTTCCATTAGCTTTTAAATGTATTTTTAAGCCATCGTAAGCTGCATTAACTCCACCTAAATCACCAATATTTTCTCCTAATGTAAACTTTCCATCGACATGAATTCCTGGTAAAGGCTCCAAAGCGCTATATTGATCAGCTAAAGCCGTTCCTAAGATTGAAAATTGTTTTAAATCCTCTGCAGTCCACCAGTCTACTAAATTTCCATCAGCATTGTATCGTGCACCTGAATCATCAAATCCATGAGAGATTTCGTGACCTATCACTGCTCCTATTCCGCCATAATTAACAGCATCGTCAGCTTGATAGTTGTAGAACGGCGGTTGTAATATTGCTGCAGGGAAAACAATTTCGTTATATGATGGATTGTAATATGCATTTACGGTTTGTGGTGACATTCCCCATTCTGTTTTATCAACAGGTTTGTCTAATTTTTCTATAGATTCATTAAAAGCCCAACGAGAAAGATTCTGAGAATTTTCAAAATAACTTCCACCCTCTTCTAAGCTACTAATTTTTAAAGCGGAATAATCTTTCCATTTATCAGGATAACCAATTTTGATCGTAATTTTATTTAACTTTTCCACAGCTTTTACTTTGGTAGCAGCCGACATCCATGTTAAATTATCAATTCTGTTTTGGTAAGCTAAAACTACATTTTTAATCATGTTCTCTGCTTTAGCTTTGGCTTCAGCCGGAAACATTTTCTCTACATATAATTTACCTAGAGCTTCACCAATTCCACCGTTTATTGTTTGCAATGCACGATCTTCTCTTGGTCTTTGCTTTATAGCTCCAGTAAGTGTTTTGCCGTAAAAATCAAAATTAGCTGATTCAATATCAGTAGTTAGTTCTCTTGAAGCACCTTGCAAAAGAGTCCATTTCAAATATTCCTTCCAGTCTTCAACTTTATTTTCAGCTAAAATTGTTTGCAAAGCCTTCATGTACTTAGGCTCCGATACAATTACAGTATCTAACTTAGTAAAACCCAGTTTTGTGAAGTAATTTTTCCAATCAATTGCAGGAGTGATTTTTTGCAATGCTGCGATTGTCATTGGATTGTATTGGAGCCTACCATCCCTTTGTTCTACACGATCTAAACGAGGTTTAGACATTGCCGATTCTAGAAGTACAATTTTACGCGCGCTTGCTTTAGCTTTAATTGGGTTTTCACCAATAAATTGCAGCATTTTAGCAACGTGTAATTCATATTTTTGGCGTTTTTCTTTAGAATCTTTATCATTTGCTGAATAATAATCCTTGTCTGGCAAACCTAATTCTCCTGTTCCTAAAAACACAGAATTCTTATTGCTGTCTTTATCATCTGCACCAACATAAATTCCGAAGAAACCAATACCTCCTATTGGTTCCATTTCGATTAACACTTTTTGTAAATCTTTAGCATTTTTAATCGCATCGATTTTAGCTAAATACGGTTTTAATGGAGTAATACCATTTTTATTTCTACCTACAGTATCTAAGATCGTTTTGAAAAGATTGATTGCTTTTCCCTGATCAGTATTAGATTTATACATTGGATTATTAGAAGCTTCCTTCAAAATATCCATAGCATCTTTATCCGTTTTCTTTAGCAATTCATTAAAACTTCCCCATGATGTTCTGTCACTAGGAATCTCAGTTTTGTCAAGCCAAATCCCATTTACATATCTAAAGAAATCATCATTAGGTCTGACTTTTTTATCAATATTTGAGACATCAATTCCTGGTACAGTCTTTACAGGAATAGACTGTGACTGCACTCCAGCGAAACCTATAATTGCAGGAATAGCAAATAGTAGCTGCTTATTAAGCTTTATTTTCATTGTTTTTGATGTTTTAATTACAATTACAAATCTATCAATAAAAAAATTAATATAAATAAATTGTATTATTTGTTATGACAGTATTGCTTTAATTTTAATTACTAAATGCAGGATTTACATTTAAATATCATGGAAAGCACATTGAGATTAATGGATAAATAGATAATTATTTAAAACTGACTCTAGCTCTTATTCAACTTTTTACCCTATTATATAATCTCTATGTAACATTAGTTACATAGAGATTAAAAAAGCGTAGCTATTTTTGATCTAAATATAAATAGACCATGAAGTATCTAATCTTGATTATAGCAACTGTAGCGCTTTTCAGTTTTCAGAAAAAAAATTCGGAATACATTGAAATTCCACAAAAAATAGCATTCGAACAAATGCAGCATGAGGAAGGTAAAAAGCTGATGGAAAAACATTGTTATTTATGTCATAGTCCGAACGCAGCTGAAAACGAAGGTCGGATTGCTCCACCGATGGTAGCCATTAAAGCAAGATATATTGACAAAGGAGGATTGAATAAAGAGGAATTTGTAAAACAACTAACTGAATTTGTAAAACAGCCAACTAAGGAAAAAGCATTAATGCGCGGTGCTGTAAAAAAACATGGCTTAATGCCAAAGCAAGATTTTCCAAAAGGAAGTCTAGAAAAAATAGCCGAATTTATGTTTGATTATCAAATTGAAGAACCAAGGGGGTTTAAAGCGCACTGGGAATCCCACGGAAATAAAACTTGGATACAATCAGGGCAGAAATATAGTGAAGTGGCATCTCAAAAAACATACTCTGATATAGGTTTAGAATATGCATTAGAAACTAAAAAAGTGTTGGGCAAAACCTTGATGGGAACGATACAGAAAAAAGGCACGATTGCAGCACTAGATTTTTGTAATGTTCAAGCAATGCCTTTGACAGATAGCATGGCGGTAAAGTACAACGCAACTATAAAAAGAGTTTCTGATAAAAATAGAAATCCAAAAAACACAGCAAACTTAGAAGAATTGAAATACATAAGTCAATTCAAAAAGCAAATGGCTAAAAATGGCGATATAAAGCCTATTGTTTTAGAGAAAGGTAAAAAGGTTCATTTTTATTATCCTATTGAAACGAATACTATGTGTTTACAATGTCACGGAAAAGAGATAAAACCAGAAGTGAAAACACAAATTTTAAAATTATATCCCAAAGATTTAGCTATTGATTATAATGAAAGTGAAGTACGAGGAATGTGGAGCATAACTTTTAACAAGAAATAAAATGACAAAAAAAGCATACATCATCACGGGAATTGGAATCATTGTTGGATTTCTTGCAGGATATTTATATTACCTGCAAATAGGTTGTGCGAGCGGAACTTGTGCTATCACTTCAAAACCATTAAATAGCACTTTATATGGTGGTTTAATGGGCGGATTATTATTCAATTTATTTGTGACAGCGCCTAAAAATAAAGAGAATAGCAAAGCCGATAAGATTAGTAATTTTATAAATTCAATTATCGAATAGTACTTATCACCTTGCCCTATCAACACAGAATAAGATTATGTTAATTGCGCTATGAAACATAGCTCGATTTTGTATTTTTGCATCAAAATAGCATCATGTTAGAATTTATCAAAAAATACCGAATTTTTTTAGGAGTCTTTATCGTGTTTTCAGCAATTGTTTTATCATTATTTTATTCGGCGTTAAAGCCAAAAAAAATGCTTCCTATTTTCAATCCATCTGATGTAAATCCTGAATTAGTGGATAGCACCGTGCAGTATAAGAGCAAATATCATACTATAGCAGATTTTTCATTTGTCAATCAAAACGGCAAAACGATTACTCAAAAAGATTATGAAGGCAAAATTTACGTTGCGGATTTTTTCTTCACAACATGTCCAACAATCTGCCCGAAGATGACCGCTAATCTTTCTCAAATTCAAACTGCTTTTGCTAATAACCCAAAAGTAAAACTACTATCCCATACCGTTTTTCCAGAAACTGATAGTGTTCCCGTTTTAAAAAAGTACGCTATCGAGCACAAAGTTGACGATTCTAAATGGAATTTAGTTACCGGTGATAAAAAAGAGATTTATACCATGGCTAGAAAATCTTATTTAGCTGTTAAACTGGGAAAACCGAGTGAGTTGTACGATATGGTTCACACTGAAAACTTTATATTAGTTGATACTAAAAAGCGAGTTCGTGGCTTTTATGATGGAACTAATAAAGAAGATATGAAACGATTAATTGAGGACATCACTTTCTTAGCTTCAGAATAAAAGAAATATAATTGTTGCTCTACAGCAATTCTCTTACATAAACACAAGACCGTTTATTGATTTATCTAGAATTGGCATTTAAATGTGATATTTATCATTTGCCTTTATATTAAAATGTGTATTTTTGCAATATTAATTCAATCTAAATAAGCTTTGCATACCACGATACATTCTCTCAAAAAAGGCGAACAAGCCATCATAAAAGACTTTGACATCGATGTCGTTCCTTTAAAATTATTGGAGATGGGTTGTTTGCCTGGCAATACGGTTGAATTACTTCAGATTGCTCCTTTTGGTGATCCCTTATTTTTAAATATCAATGGTTCACATGTGGCCATTAGAATTGAAACCGCTAAAGAAATAGAAGTTGATATTATAAAACTCAACTTATGGTAAGCAAGCAAAACATCAATATTGCCCTCATTGGAAATCCAAATGTGGGTAAAACATCCGTTTTCAATCAATTAACAGGTTTAAATCAGCAGGTAGGGAATTATCCTGGAATTACTGTTGAAAAAAAGATTGGTTTTTGTAAACTGCCTACAAATATAAAAGCAAATATTCTTGATTTACCAGGAACGTATAGCTTAAATGCAAGTTCAATTGACGAAAATGTTGTTATTGAATTGTTGCTTAATAAAAATGATAAATTATATCCTGACGTAGCATTAGTGGTTACGGATGTCGAAAATTTAAAACGAAATCTGCTTCTCTTTACACAAATTAAAGATTTAGAGATTCCGACGATTTTAGTCATCAATATGGCTGATCGAATGAAATTTAAAGGAATCTCTTTAGACATTCCCTATCTTGAAGAACATCTAAAAACTAAGATTGCACTAATCAGTTCTAGAAAAGGCTTTGGTATTCAAGAGTTGAAAGAAATGATTATTACTTACAGAACGATTTCAACAGAACCTTGTTTAAATTCTTCAGTAATAGATCAAGATTATTTTGATAGTTTACGTAAAGCATTTCCAAATCAGCTATTATATAAATTGTGGTTAGTTATTACGCAAGACGTAAATTTCCTAAATTTAGATCGAAATGAAATACGCAGTTCTTTCACTAAATCACATTCTGATTTAAAACGTTTACAGCAAAAAGAAACCATCAAACGCTACCAATTCATTAATGATGTGTTGAAAGAAGGCTTAAAAATTGATACTTCAATTGCAAAAGATTACCGAAGTAAATTAGATCGTGTTTTAACCCACAAAGTTTGGGGATATGTAATCTTCTTTTTGATTTTGTTTGTTATTTTCCAATCTATTTTCGAATGGTCAACAATACCAATGGATTATATTGACGCTAGTTTTGCCTCCTTAAGTGCATACACAGCCGCTGAATTGCCTGCAGGAGTTTTGACTAATTTAATTTCGCAAGGAATCATTCCAGGCATTGGAGGAATTTTAATATTTATACCGCAAATTGCGTTCTTATTTATGTTCATATCCATTCTCGAGGAAAGTGGTTATATGAGCCGAGTTGTTTTCTTGATGGACAAAATCATGCGAAAATTTGGTTTGTCAGGGAAAAGTGTTGTTCCCCTTATTTCAGGAACTGCTTGTGCCATTCCCGCTATTATGGCTACTCGAAATATTGAAAACTGGAAAGAAAGATTGATTACTATTTTAGTAACTCCGTTTACAACCTGTTCAGCTAGGCTTCCTGTTTATGCGATTATCATTGGGTTGGTAATTCCAGATACTCATCTTTTTGGATTTCTAAATATGCAAGGAATCACTTTAATGCTGTTGTACCTTCTAGGTTTTGGAACTGCTATTTTTTCGGCTTACATTTTGAACAAGATTCTTAAGATAAAAGGGAAAACCTATTTTGTAGTTGAAATGCCAAATTATAAATTACCATTATTCAAGAACGTAGGAATTAATGTAATTGAAAAAACAAAGGCATTCGTTTTTGGAGCAGGTAAAATCATACTTGCAATATCAATTGTATTGTGGTTTTTAGCTTCTTATGGTCCAGGAAAGAGTTTCAATAACGCGGAACAAATTATAACTGAAAGCCATATCAATGATCCTTTAAATGATCAAGATTTTGAAAATGCAGTAGCTTCCCAAAAATTAGAGAACTCTTATATAGGAATTATGGGTAAAACCATAGAACCCGCTATTTCTCCTCTTGGTTACGACTGGAAAATAGGAATTGCAATTATCAGTTCATTTGCCGCAAGAGAAGTGTTTGTGGGAACATTAGCCACCATTTACAGTGTAGGTGGAAGTGATAATGAAGTGACAATAAAAAACAGAATGGCTGCAGAAGTCAATCCAGCAACGGGAGAGAAAATTTTTAATTTTGCTTCTGGAATATCTTTACTATTGTTCTACGCTTTTGCAATGCAGTGTGCTGGAACGTTAGCGATCACTAAAAAAGAAACCAACTCGTGGAAATGGCCTTTAGGTCAACTGGTATTGATGTCTGGATTTGCTTATATAGTGGCATTGATAGCCTACCAAATCTTAAAATAACATATTATGTATCAAGAAATAATAGCCTTCGTCGTACTTGGAATAGCTATTGCTTTTCTAATTAAGAAATTCTTTTTTAAAGGTAAAAAATCGGATAAAGACTGCGGAAGCGGTTGCGGAAGTTGCGGTTAATTGTATTGTGTATACCCTATTTTCAAATAATAATCCTCTGGCTTTATAACTGTTGCCACATTTGGATACGGACCAATTATTAAACTATTAATTACTCTGTCACTTTGATTTAAATACGCAGCAATCCACTTCAAGTTTCCTTCATAAGTATTCGTAGTAAAAACAAGCTTTTTATCTTCAATAAATTCTGAATCTTTATAAACGGATACCATAATAGTAACTTCACCTGCCCAAACACAAGTTACTCCTTTGGGACAGCGAGAATCTGTTAGTACTTCTTTCAATAGTAACTTATAGCCTTCTCCTTTTATACAACTGTTTTGTTTTACCTTACTGAATTTTTGCTTCACAACAGTATTATTTTGAGCAATAGCGATGGAGCTAAACACTATAAAAAGGAATGTTAGTACTTTTTTCATTGTCGATTTTTTGATTTTGAGATAAATGTACGATTTAATCACTTTTAAAAGTAAGTAAAAAAACTATCCTAAAGCGACATCTAAAACCATCATTATAATAAAACCACCAATGAAACCCATTGTAGCAATATCAGTATTTTTATCTTGTTGTGTTTCTGGAATAACTTCTTCAACTACTACAAAAATCATTGCACCTGCGGCAAAAGCTAAAGCATAAGGTAAAATAGGTGTGAAAAAAGTAACGGCAAAAGCTCCTAAAACGGCTGCGATAGGTTCAACAATTGCTGAAGATTGACCGTACATAAAACTTTTCCATCTGCTCATTCCCATTCTTCTTAAAGGCATCGCAACAGCAATTCCTTCTGGAAAATTCTGGATTCCAATTCCAATCGCTAATGTTACTGCACCAGCAATAGAAGCTTCTGGAATTCCAGCAGCTACACCACCAAATAAAACACCTACCGCTAAACCTTCGGGAATATTATGCAATGTAATTGCAGAGACTAACAATGTGGTTCGTTGCCAAGGAGACTTAATTCCTTCACTAACTTTAAAATTAATATGAAGATGCGGCAATACTTTATCGATTCCAAAAATGAACAAAGCACCTAGGAAAAACCCAATAGCAGCGGGCATCACTTTCGAAAAACCTTCGCCTCCTGTCATTTCTATGGCTGGAGCCAATAAACTCCAAAAACTGGCAGCAACCATAACTCCTCCCGTAAAACCAAGCATTCCGTCAAGAACTGTTCGGTTCATAGTTTTAAACATAAACACGAAAGAAGCACCAAGCGCTGTTAAAAACCAAGTAAATAAACTCGCGTACAAAGCCGCTAAAATCGGGTCGATACTGCTAAAATAATCGATAATGGATTGAAACATATTTATTGAATGTAAATATTACTAGCTATTTTATTTGAAATCATAATTTCTTTCGTTCCAACTTTTATTCTGTAAGAGGAATCAAAACTTTCTTTTTCTATAATTTGAACATGTGAACCCAAAGCAATTTCTTGCTTGTCCAAATATTTCAAAAATTCAGAAGAAGTGTCTTTTACTCCCACGCAAATTCCTGATTCATTTTTTTCTAATTCAGAAAGAAGTCTTTTTTCCACTTTTACAATTCTTCCATTTGCATCGGGAATAGGATCTCCGTGTGGATCTTCAGTAGGATTTCCAAGAAAATCATCTAACTTATTAATCAATTTCTCCGATTTTATATGTTCTAATTGCTCGGCGACATCATGAACCTCATCCCAAGAAAAATCTAGTTTTTCAACTAAAAAGCATTCCCAGAGACGGTGTTTTCTAACAATCATCTTTGCTGCTAACAGTCCTTGTTCAGTTAAGGAAACGCCTTGATATTTTATATAATTGATTAAATCTTTCTCTGCTAATTTTTTTAGCATATCAGTAACTGATGACGCTTTAGTTTCCATTTTTTCAGCAATTGCATTTGTACTAACTGCACCATCTGAAACTGCGTTTAGGTGATATATAGTTTTAAGATAATTCTCTTCTGAATAAGTCATGTAATTTCTGATTTTTGATTAACGATTTCTGATTTTTATATTTTTTTAGCCCAGATAGCAGTGGAAATCCTGTCATTGCGAGGAACGAAGCAATCACAGATTGTAACGGATAGCTGGAAATAGCTCCAAGAAAATATTAATTTTTGACGATTAGTAACGGAATAGAAATTTTATGTCTCAGTTTATCAACTGTAGTTCCAAAAATTAAATCTTTAAATCCTGTGTGGCCGTGTGTTCCCATAACTAAAATATCAAAATTTTCTTTGTTAATGATTGTTGGAATTGTTTTCGCTGGATCTCCAAAACCTAATTTTATACTAACCGTAAATCCTTTTGCTGTCAACATTTCTCTGTATTCGTTTAATAATTTCTCGTCAATTAATGTTTCATGATCATCTACTTTTTCGCCGTACACCATTGCTCCTACCGTTTCGACAATATGTATTAAAGTATATTCTGCCGACTTTCCTCCTAGCTTAAAAGCACTATTTAAAGCCACTTCGTCTGAATCAGAAAAATCTACTGTCACTGCAATGTTTTTATGCGTCAATGTGCTAGCTTCCTCAAACTTTAATTTCAGATTATGAGGTGAATGATTTTGAATGTCAATTTTTGATTTAGACACAAAAGGTTTGAAAATAATATATAAAAGCAACACTAAAAATGCTAGTGCCAAAGGAACAACTGTCAACCAAAGAATAATTGGATTCTCCGAATTTTCTAACCATCCATTTATTTCGTCATAAACCAATTTAATATTTAGTGAAACGATTATTAACGCAACAGACCAGCCCGCAATTTGAGTAATTTTACTAATGTGAAATCCCTTCATTTTTGTTTTATCGCTGACAAAATGAATCAACGGAATAATTGCAAAACCCAACTGTAAGCTTAAAATCACTTGACTAAAAATCAGTAATTTTCCAGTCACTCCATCACCAAAAATACTAATCACGATAACAGCAGGAACAATCGCAATTAATCGCGTAATTATTCTGCGCACCCAAGGCTGAATCCTTAAATTCAGATAGCCTTCCATTATAATTTGGCCCGCTAATGTTCCTGTAACTGTTGAACTTTGTCCAGCAGCAATCAATGCAACCGCAAATAATATAGGTGCCCATTTAGTTCCTAACAGCGGTGCTAAAAACTTATGCGCATCTTGAATTTCAGCCACTTCGTGCATTCCGCTTTTATAAAATGTGGCTGCTGCCAAAATTAAAATAGCGGCATTTACAAAAAACGCCAAATTCAAAGCAATTGTCGAATCAATAAAATTGTATTTAATCGCTTGCTTAATTCCTTTTGGAGTTCGGTCAAATTTTCTGGTTTGCACCAATGAGGAATGTAAGTATAAATTGTGCGGCATTACGGTTGCACCAATAATTCCAATAGCAATATACAAAGCAGCTTCATTTGGCATCGAAGGAATTAATCCATACAAAACTTTATCTAATTCTGGTTGTGCAAAGAACATTTCAAATACAAATGAAACTCCAATAATTAATACCAAAACAATGATAAAGGCTTCCATTTTCCGGATTCCTTTATTTATCAAAAACAGTAATAAAAACGTGTCTAATACCGTAATAATAACACCTTCCATCAAAGGAATATCAAATAATAAATTGATACCAATAGCCATTCCTAAAACCTCAGCAAGATCACATGCAGCAATAGCAATTTCGGCAAGAAAGTATAAAATGTAATTTATAAATTTAGAATAAGTCGCTCTACTAGCTTGCGCTAAATCGAGTTGGGTTACAATTCCTAAACGAGCACTAAAACTTTGCAACAGCAAAGCCATTATATTACTCATCAGTAAAACCCATAGTAAAGCATAACCAAACTGGCTTCCTCCGGCAATATCAGTTGCCCAATTTCCAGGATCCATATAGCCAACGCTAATCAGGTATGCAGGACCAAAAAAAGCAAGAATTTTTCTAAAAACTGATTTTTTATTTTGCGTCGAAACTGATCCGTGAACTTCCTCTAATGATTTACCCATTCATAACTATTTACTGCAAATATAAATATGTTTTTTTGTTTTATACAATATTATTTTTAGATTTGCCTAAATTATAAATATATCCACAACTAAAAATCAAACATTGAAAAATTTATTACTACTTTTTTGCATACTATTCAGCATAATGATGACTAGTCAAACTACATTAAAAGGAAGCGTTTCTGCTGACGGAATGCCACTGCCATTAGCAAATGTTATCATTAAAACCTTGAAAAAATCAACTGTCAGCGACTCCGAAGGGAAATTTAACATTAAAAACATTTCAAAAGGAACCTATGAAATCCAAGTTTCCTACACTGGTTTTAGACCAAAGACAAGTAATTTCACGGTTAGCGATAGTACCGATGTCTACTTGAATTTTGAACTTCAGGAAAATAATACTTTAGATGAAGTGGTAATCACTGGAACTTTAAAAGCGGTATCGCGTTTAGAAAGCCCTGTTCCTGTTGAAGTTTACAAACCTATTTTCTTTAAGAAAAATCCAACTGCAAACATTTTTGAAGCCTTGCAAAACGTGAATGGTGTCCGTCCGCAACTGAACTGTAATGTTTGTAACACTGGAGACATTCACATCAATGGTCTTGAGGGCCCTTATACTTTGGTTTTGATTGATGGAATGCCTATTGTGAGTGGACTTTCAACGGTGTACGGACTTTCTGGAATTCCTAATTCTTTATTGGAACGTATCGAAATTGTGAAAGGTCCCGCTTCTTCTTTGTATGGAAGTGAAGCCGTGGGTGGTTTAATAAATATCATCACTAAAAATCCTAAAAACGCTCCTCTTTTTTCTGCTGATTCATTTTTAACGGATTGGGGCGAACTCAACGTTGACTTAGGTTTTAAAGCAAATGTTACTAAAGACATCTCGATGTTAACTGGAATTAATTACTTTAACTACAGTAATCCAATAGACAACAACAACGATAATTTTACTGACTTAACGCTACAAGATCGAATCTCTGTTTTCCAGAAATGGAATTTTAATCGGAAAAATAACAAACAATTCTCATTAGCAGGACGTTATTTTTATGAAGATCGTTGGGGTGGCGAAATGCAGTGGGAGAAAAAATACCGTGGAGGAAACGAAATTTATGGCGAAAGCATCTACACCAAACGTTGGGAATTATTAGGCGCTTATGAATTGCCTATAGCTGAGAAAATGTTATTCTCTTTTTCCTATACGGATCACGATCAAAATTCGGTTTATGGAGATATTCCGTATTTAGCGAAACAGCGCATTGGTTTTGGGCAACTGACTTGGGACAAAAAATTAAACAATCACGATTTACTTTTTGGAACAGCTTTGCGCTATCAATATTACGATGATAATACGACTGCAACCGTGAAGGAAGACATCAACTGGATTCCAAGTTTATTTGTTCAAGACGAAGTTGCTTTTAATGAAAATCATAAAGTACTTCTAGGCGCTCGTTACGATTACAACCGCAACCACGGCTCTATTTTTACTCCCAGATTAGCTTATAAATGGAAGCTGAACGACAATAATATTCTACGTTTCAATACGGGAACTGGTTTTAGAATTGTAAATCTATTTACTGAAGAACATGCTGCTTTAACCGGTTCTCGTGATGTAATTGTTCTTGAAGAATTAAAGCCAGAACGCTCGTTTAATGTTAACTTGAACTATTTGAAAAAACTATACGCTCAAAATGGAACTTTCATAGGAATCGAAACAACCGCTTGGTATACTCGATTTAGTAATTCTATTATTCCTGATTATGACACAAATCCTAACCAAATTATTTATAAAAATCTAGATGGTCACGCAGTTACTAAAGGAATTAGTTCTAACATTGACTTCGTTTTCACAAATGGTTTGAAAATGATTTTAGGAGCTACTTTTATGGATGTTTCCAAGACAGAAAAAAACATTACCACTAAGCAAATCTTAACAGAACAGTTCTCAGGAACTTGGGCGATTTCGTATCGAATAAATAAACTGTTTTTAGATTTAGATTACACTGGAAATATTTATGGACCAATGCGTTTACCAACTTTAGGCCCTTTAGATCCAAGAAAAGACTACTCTCCAACTTGGAGCATCCAGAATATTCAGTTTACTTTTAATAAGTTCAAGAAAATCGAAATTTATGCAGGAGTAAAAAACCTTTTAAATTGGACGCCAAACAAAGGAAATCCGTTTATTATTGCGAGAGCAAATGATCCATTTGATAAAAATGTACAATATGACGCAACTGGAAATGTACAAGCAACCGCTGATAATCCGTACGCTTTAACTTTTGATCCAAGTTATGTTTATGGACCAAATCAAGGAATTCGAACTTTTCTAGGATTACGATACACTTTAAAATAATGAAAAAAGCACTTTACATATTTGTATTGTTTCTTTGGGTAACTCCTTCGGGTTTTGCCCAATTGAACTTAAACACTTTTGAGCAAGCAGAACAATTATCAAAGGCAAATCCCAAACATATAGTTGTATTTACGCATACAAATTGGTGTAAATATTGCAAAATGATGGAAAATGCTACGTTCAAAAACTCAAAAATTGTAGCAACGCTAAACGAACATTTCTATTTCATTTCATTTGATGCAGAAACAAAACAAGACATCGTTTTCAATAATCATACTTTTCAATTCCAACCCAATGGAACAAATACTGGAGTTCACGAATTGGCGACAGCCTTAGCGACTATTGACAATCAAGTCATTTATCCTAGCTTGACAATACTAGATCATGATAACTCGATTATATTGCAACAAGCTTCCTTTCTTTCGGCGAAAGCCTTACTGCTTATCCTTGACAAACTGAAATAATTGCCTATTTTTGGAGATGATTATGCTCCAATTATTATGAAACATTACGATTACGTTTTTACTGGTACAGGTTTAGCTGCTTTGATGACGATTTATAAAATGATTGAATCTGGAAAATTTTCCAATCAATCCATTCTGTTAATCGACGAAAATACAAAAAAAACCAATGACAGAACTTGGTGTTTTTGGGAGCAGAAAGAATCCAAATGGGAAAAAAGTATTTCAAAAAAATGGGATTCGGCTTTGTTTGCCAATGCTGATTTTAGTCGGGATCTTGATTTAAAGCCATATCGTTACAATATGGTAAAAGGACTGGATTTCTACAATCAAGTATTCGATTTGATTTCGAAACAAACTAATATTACTTTTTTGAACGAAAAAGTCACCGATATCAACGAGCTAGAAAATCATGTTTTTGTTGCAACATCTTCAGAAAACTTCACATGTGGCAAAGTAATTAATAGTATTTATCGAAAATCTGAAGTGGAAAATCAAACTAATTATCCACTTTTGCAACAGCATTTTATTGGTTGGTTTATAAAATCAAAAGATCCTGTTTTCACTCCAGATCAAGCCACTTTTATGGATTTCTCTGTGGAGCAAAGAGGAAACACTCGCTTTATGTATGTTTTACCAACTTCGTCTACCGAAGCTTTGCTAGAATACACGCTGTTTTCTGCTCAATTATTACCAAAAGAAGAATACGAAAATGAGATCATCAAGTACATTGAAAAACTTGGAATAACAGACTACGAGATAGTCGAAAAAGAACAAGGAAGTATACCAATGAGTTGTTATCCTTTTTGGAAAAAGAATACTGAAAAAGTACTGAATATAGGAACAGCCGGCGGATGGACTAAAGCCAGTACAGGTTACACTTTTAAAAGCTCTGATAAAAAATCAACTCAATTAGTCGCTTTTTTACAAAAAGAAACAGATTTCACTAAATTCCACAAAACGACTAAGTTCTGGTTTTATGACTTGCTGCTTTTGGATATTTTAGATCGCAAAAACGAATTAGGAGCGTCTATATTCTCCTCTCTTTTTAGAAAAGGAAGTCCCGCTTTGATTTTTAAATTTCTAGATGAAGAAACCACTTTTGCTGAAGATCTCCAAGTGATTTGGAAATGTCCTAAAATGCCTTTTATTAATGCATTAGTTCGTTCAGGTAGACACTTATTTCAGTAATAAAGTCATGTCTATCAAACAATAACAAAACTTTATAATACAAATAATGGAGTTCTTTTTAAACTTCGTAACTTTGCTTCATAAAATTAATATTTAAAATACAACGATATGTATCCAGAAGAAATGGTAATGCCAATGCAAGCGGAATTAACGTCGGCAGGTTTTCAAGATTTACATAGTGCTGAGGCAGTAGATACTGCAATAAAAGCAGAAGGAACAACTCTAGTAGTAGTGAATTCAGTTTGTGGATGTGCAGCAAGAAACGCTCGTCCAGGAGCTAAAATGAGTTTAGATGGTGCTAAAAAACCAGACCATTTAATTACTGTTTTTGCAGGAGTTGATAAAGATGCAGTTGATGCAGCGAGACAACACATGTTTCCTTTTCCTCCATCTTCTCCAGCTATGGCATTATTCAAAAACGGTGAATTAGTTCACATGTTAGAGCGTCACCACATTGAAGGTCGTCCAGCTGAAATGATTGCAGAAAACTTGAAAGATGCTTTCAACGAGTATTGCTAAGATTTTTGCTTAGGCATAATAAATAATTATTTACCGCAGATTAGCTGATTACTTTTTAAATCTGCTAATCTGCGGTTTTGTTTTATAAACACTTTATATTTTGATACAAAAACCAATTCAATTTACCGTAATAGATAATGACTATTCTGAGCTAATCGAAACACAACAAGGAAGTTATCCTAACTTGATGTTTTTGTTGCGAGATAAATTAGGTTTAGAGAGTTTTGGTGAATGTGGTGGCGTAGGCAGATGTGCCACTTGTATTATTACTGCGGAAGGAATAACTGGAAACTCTATTTTAAAGGATCGCAACGAACCCGCTACTTTATCAAAAATGGGTTACGAAGACGAATCCACTCGGTTAAGTTGCCAATTGTATATTACTTCAGATTTAGATGGCGCAACTATTACCATTTTAGATTTATAAAAGTTTTTACATTTTTATATTAGACACGAATTGCACAAATGCCACGAATTTGGATGATTTAGAATTACACCAATCTTACTATTAATATATTGGTCTTTTTTCTATCAAATTATTTCGTATTATTGTCAATAAAACACTCAGATACTTTCATTTTTTTTACTCAAAATTGTCATTCTGACGAAGGAAGAATCATAGTTAGTTAAGCAATTTATAAAGATTCTTCGTTCCTCAGAATGACAAAATAAGCGGAAACTATTCTTTAACTACAACTACCCTAGCCCAGATTGAAGCGGCATCCTCTTGTTGTAGCGCTAGCGAAAACAAGAGATATAGCGGAAAGCTGGAAGAAGCTCCAATAACTTAAACCTTTAGTGAACTTTGAGGCTTCTTTGCGAACTTTACGGTTAAATTATCTACTTTTGCAAAAATAATTTTTCACACTTAAACTGTTTATAGCATGCAACTGTATAACACCTTAAGCGCAGAAGAAAGAGCCATCATGATCGATGATGCCGGAAAACAAAGACTTACTTTGTCTTTCTATGCTTATGCGCAAATTCAAAATCCAACACAATTTCGTAACGATTTATTTCTGGCGTGGAATCCATTAGGCGTTCTAGGCAGGATTTATGTAGCTCATGAAGGGATAAATGCCCAACTTTCGCTACCAGCCGACAATTTCTATGCGTTTAAAGATACCATAGAAGTCTATGATTTCATGAAAGGAATTCGTTTGAATATCGCTGTTGAACAAGATGATCACTCCTTTTTGAAGCTAACCGTAAAAGTCCGTGACAAGATTGTTGCCGATGGTTTAGTGGATGAAACTTTTGATGTAACTAATATTGGAATACATCTAAAAGCGAAGGAATTCAATGATTTATTAGAAGACCCAAATACTATTGTGGTCGATATGCGCAATCATTATGAGAGCGAAATTGGTCATTTTACAAAAGCTATAAAACCAGATGTAGATACTTTTCGCGAAAGTTTACCTATTATCGAAGAGCAATTAGCGGAGCACAAGCAAGATAAGAAACTCTTGATGTATTGCACCGGAGGAATTCGTTGTGAGAAAGCTAGCGCTTACTTTAAACACAAAGGTTTTGAAAATGTATACCAATTGGAAGGCGGAATTATTGAATATACGCGTCAAGTAAAGGAGCAAGGCTTAGAAAGTAAATTCATAGGGAAAAACTTTGTATTCGATCACCGTTTGGGCGAAAGAATCACAGACGATATCGTATCACAATGCCATCAATGCGGAAAACCTTGCGATGTACATACGAATTGCGCAAACGAGGGTTGTCATTTGCTTTTCATTCAATGTGAAGAATGCGCGATTGCTATGGAAGGCTGTTGTTCATCAGCATGTGTAGAGGTAATTCATTTACCGGATGAGGAACAAAAAGCAGTAAGAAGAGGAATTAAAAACGGCAATATGATTTTCAAAAAAGGAAAATCAGATGTTCTGACATTTAAGAACAATCAAGATCCATTAGCTGCAGTTCCAAATCTTACGGAATTGGCCGAAACAAAAACAGCTCGAAGAGTCGCAACTGTTTTGAAAAAAGAAACAAAAATTAAAAAACAATACATTGGAAAAGGAACTCACTTTTTTCCAAAACCAAGCGTTGCTCAATTTCTAATTGAAGAAGGAGAAATTAAAATTGGTGATACTCTTTTAATAGAAGGAGCTACAACTGGAGAACAGCAAATCATCATTGTAGAAATGTTCGTGAATGATATTGATGCTACAATTGCTACTTCGGGAGACACTTGCACTTTCAAATTGCCTTTTAGAATTCGTTTATCTGATAAATTATACAAAGTTTTAGACTAGTTTTTAAAACCAATTCACTCATCACCTTTGTCAAAACTTAAAACTTTGACAAAGGTTTTTTTTTGCACAAAAATGAAAACTCATGCTAAAATCGAACTTGTGTCTGTAATTAGGAACTTCGCCTAGCGGCGAAATACAATCATGCATATTGAATCTGTTTTAACATGTAAGTTTTAAATTATTCTTTTAAAATGAATTCACTTTTAAATGTATAAAATCATGGAAAATCGGTTTTGAAACATTCATGACATCGTAAAGGTTTTTAATTCTCAAAATCAGCAAATTAGAACATTTTAGAAAGCTGTAAATTAGTCGTCAAAGCTTGTCAAATACAAATTGTATCAATAAAAACAGCGTGAGATTTTGAAACAATTAACAAATTTCACCAATCTTATGTTAAATTTTATGTTAGTTTTACTTTAAATTAAGAAAATTTAACAATATGAAAAAAAAGAGCTTACTTCTTTTACTATTCTTTTTTGGGTTTTTTATGACGTATGCCCAAGAAGGTATTATTAAAGGTAAAGTTTCAGACAATCTTGGTATTGGGTTACCCGGAGCAAACATCGCAATTAAAGGAACTAAATCTGTTGTGTCTACAGATCTAGATGGAAATTTTCAAATTAAAGCTTCAAAAGGAAACGTTTTAGTGGTTTCATACATTGGCTTCGCGAATCAAGAAGCAACTGTCACAGGAAATACATTAAATATTAGCCTTAAGGAAAGCTCAGAAAACAAACTAGACGAGGTTGTAATTACCGCTTTTAGTGTTCAAAGTAAAACTAAATCTTTAGGATTTGCGAATCAAACAATCAAAGCCGCAGATATTGAAAGACCAGGCCAAGTGAATGCTTTAGAAAGTTTGCAAGGAAGTATTTCTGGACTTACAGTAAATAAAACTTCTGGTGCTGCTGGTGCTGGAGTTGACATTTTAATTAGAGGAGTTTCTTCTTTAAGTGCAGGAAGCAATAATCAACCGTTAATCATTATTGATGGTAATCCGGTAAACAATTCCACTTTCACAGGAAATATCAATCCTTCTATTGGTTCTAATTCTGCTGGAAGTAGTGAGCAATTTGCTTTTTCAAATCGTTCAGTAGATATTAATCCAAATGACATCGAGTCATATTCGATTCTAAAAGGTGCAGGAGCCACGGCTTTGTATGGTATATTGGCCGGTAACGGTGTAATTATTATCACTACCAAAAAAGGAAAAGAAGGAAAAACAAAAGTTAACGTTTCTTCGAGTGTTTCGTTTAGTGAAGTAAACAAATACCCAGAACTACAATCAACTTGGAGAGAAGGTACAACTGCAGGAAACGCAGCCTCGCCTTTCCCACGTACTTTAGTACCTAGAGTTTTAAGCAACAATGACGACAGTGTTCCTGGAGGAGTTTCGTACTACCCTGGATTTACATCAGGATTTCAATCGAATGGACCAAAATATTCATCTGCTGATGATTCAAGCATTCGCTTTAGAGATTTTTATAGAGATTTTTTCAAAACTGGAGTTAATCGCACTCTAAACGTAAGTGTAAGCGGTGGAAACGAAAAAATCAATTATTATCTTTCTGCATCTACAAGTAAAGATGAAGGAACGGTTCCAAACACAAGCTACGACAGAAAAACTTTAAAGTTTAATGGAGGTTATAAATTATTAGAAAATTTAAAACTAGGAACTTCTGTAACGTATGCTAATTCTGGTGGAACTAGAGCTAATACGGGAGATAAATCGATCATGAGTTCTATGGCTTACTGGTCTCCATCTATAGACATCAACAACTATTTGACTGTTGATGGAAAACAAAGAAACTGGACAAAAGGAACTATCGACAATCCAAGATATTTTGCTGAAATCAGTAATTTAAATGACAATGTAGATCGCTGGATTGCTGGTGCCGACTTAAACTGGCAGGCGAATTCTTGGTTTAATGTTGTTTATAGAGCAAGTATTGATAATTATTCTGAGTTGAGAAATAGATACGTTCCAGATGATTTAGATGTTGGAACTGGTGTAAAAGGATTCATAACAAATGAAACTATTAATTTCAAAGGTCTGAATTCAAACTTAGTATTTACAGCAACTAAAAAATTTGGTGATATTAGTACTAATCTTTTGATCGGACAACAAATTTCTGATACTAGAAATACGTATGGCAATCAAAGAGGTGAAGGTTTGTTAATCTCAGGATTTGACAACATTTCAAATACTACAAACAAATTTGTAACTAATACAGGAGAGCAAGTTCAAAGAAACATTGGATACTTTGGTGAAGCAAAAGCTGATTTCAAAGAAATTATTTATTTAGGAGCTACTGCAAGAAGAGATGAAGTTTCAACTTTACCTAAAGCAAATCGATCTTTTGATTATTACTCTACAAATGCTGCCTTTGTATTTAATGACTTAATTGATAAAGATAGAAATGTTTTATCATTAGGAAAAATAAGAGCTTCATGGGCACAAGTTGGAAAAATTCCTCCTTACGGAATTGGAAGATACAGTAGACCAGAAACTCCTTTTAATGGTGTTGGTGGAATTTCTGTTGGTTCTATTGCTTCAGACCCTAACATTAGACCAGAAATTGTTGCGACTCTAGAAGTAGGTACTGATTTAAAGTTTTACAATAATCGTATACGATTAGAGTACACTTATTTTGATAGAAAAAGTGATGACCAAATTATTGCAGTTCCAGTATCACAAATTTCAGGATTAACAAGTATTTGGAGTAATGCAGGTTCGTTAAAAACAAAAGGTCATGAGTTAACACTTGCAGGAGACATATTAAAAACTAGCGATTTAAAATGGACTGCTACTGCTAACTTTACAGCTTATGACACTGAAGTAACTTCTTTACCATTTGAAAATATTGTTTTTATGGACAGTTTTCAAGGTGTAATTTCTCAAGTAAAAGTAGGTGATGCGGCAGGATCTTTATATGGATATACTTGGACGGAAGTTGATGGCCAAAGACTAATTGGCTCAAACGGATTACCTGTTTTGAAAAAAACAGCTAAAGGTGATTTCGAATATTCTAAAGTGGCTAATGCTTTTCCGGACTGGGTTGCTACTTTAAACAATACTTTCACCTATAAAAACTTTAATTTATCCTTCTTATTCGAATATAAAGAAGGTGGAAGCGCTTTTGACTCAGGACAAAGAAACGGGTTACGAAATGGTGTTCTGAAGATTACTGAGGAGAGAAACATCACAAAAGTGCTTGACGGTGTTAAATCTAATGGTTCTGGAGGTTATGTTACAAACGACATTCCTGCAATAATAGATGCTAACAGTTACTACCGTAATGAAAACTACAACAGAGCTTCTGAAATTTTAGTCCAAGATGCTTCTTGGTTAAAATTAAGAAATGTGTCTTTATCGTATAATTTACCTTCAGAATTGCTTCGTAAATTAAACATTGCTACTGCTTCATTTACAGTAAGCGGAAGTAACTTCTTGCTATGGACACCATTTAGAGGTTTTGACCCTGAAGGAAGTCAGTTTAGCTCAGGAAGTAATGTATATGGATTCACAGGTTTAAACGTTCCATTAACACAATCGTACTCTTTTGGTGTTAATTTTGGATTTTAATTTATTAAAAATAACAGTATGAAAAATATTATAAAAATAGTAGCACTTTTTGTTACGACCAGCTTGGTGACAAGTTGCAGCGATAGTTATTTTGATGTAAATACACCTCCTGATGCGATAGACACTAATTCAACAGCATTAAAAGATGTATTAAGTCCTGCAATTCAAAACACCATTGATGCTCAATATTCTGCTTCAGTAAGTGTTGCTCAAGTAAGCCAACATATTTCATCAGCACTTTCAAACCAAGATATTGACAAGCATTATTTCAGTGGTTTAGATTCATATTGGTTCACCACTTATGTAAAAGCTTTATCGAATATCAAAGTGGTGGAAGACAAAGCAATCGCGACAAATTCTTCTCACTACTTAGGAATTGCACAAATTTTGAAAGCAATTAATATAGGTTTAGCAACAGATTTATACGGAGACATTCCTTACACTGAAGCTTCTCAAGGGGGTACAATTACGTATCCAAAATATGACTCTCAAGAATCAGTGTATGCTGCAATTGATGGATTATTTACAGATGCAATCGCAAAATTATCGGCTCCTAACACTTCAATAATTAATAAACCAGGTAAAGAAGATTTAATTTATGGCGGAGACGTTAACAAATGGATTAAGGCTGCGTATACGTTTAAAGCGAGATACCAGTTACACTTATCTAAAATAAACGCTGGAACTGCTGCTACTAAAGCATTGGAAAGCTTATCAAAAGGGTTCACGTCTAATGCAGATGATTTTCAATTAGTTTACAACACTGTAAATACAAATCCTTGGTACGCAAATCAGTTAGGATTAAACACTGGTAATATTTCATTTTTAATTTCGAATCAATTGATAAATGCTATGAATGGAAAATCATTTCCTTTTAGCACAGTAACGATGGATCCAAGATTACTAGCAATTGTTGACATTAGAAAATATCCGAATCCAGCTTCACAAACTACAAATCCAGATCCAATGGTAGTTACTAATTACAATGGAATTGAAAATGGAACTGGTGCAAACGTTCCTGGACAACCCGGCGCTAATGCTAAAATAGGAATTGATTTCTTTTACTCAAAAGCGAATTCACCGTTAGTGATTATGTCATTTGCTGAAGCGAAATTTATTGAAGCAGAAGCTAATTTCATTATAGCAGGAGGAACTGCAACTAGCACTGGTGCAAATGCAGCAGCAAATACTGCTTATCTTGCTGGAATTAATGCTAACATGGATAAGTTAGGAGTTGCACCTGCTTTGAAAACAGCTTACGTTGCTGACGCATCAATTGCTAAAGGCGCAGCTGCTCTAGCATTAAAAGACATCATGAGACAGAAATTTATCGCATTATATCTAAATCCTGAAACGTTCACAGATTACAGAAGATATAATTTTTCACCCAATGTTTTTGTTGGTTTAAAACTACCAAAAAATACAGATCCTAACAATGGTGGTAATTGGATTAGAAGATTTGTATATCCAAATTCTGAAAAAAGTACTAATTCCGCTGTATATAGTACAAATTTTAAATCTATGATTACACCAGTTTGGTGGGACAAATAGTAAAGGAATTCTACTGCTTCACAGTAAAAATTTAGAAGTTATTTATTAAAAAAAATGGCGTTTTAAAAATGCTAATTCAGTAAAATAGATTAAAAACTAATCCATTATGATAGTAATCGTAATGGGTTTTTTTTAGTAAAATTTTATCAGTTTCCTGCAATTTCAATCGTTGTAACATAAAATTAAAAAATACTATCTTTACGACTTAATCGTTTTAAGAACTTAAGTTGTGCCAGTCACAACACTATATATAAAATTATGGCATGTACAAGTTGTTCAACTTCTGATGGTGGCGCACCTAAGGGTTGTAAAAATAATGGGACTTGCGGCACCGATAGCTGCAATAAACTGACTGTTTTCGATTGGCTTTCAAATATGAGTTTACCTAATGGAGACGCTCCTTTCGACTGTGTCGAAGTTCGTTTTAAAAATGGTAGAAAAGAATTTTATCGCAATACTGAAAAGTTAACATTAAGCATTGGAGATATAGTTGCAACGGTTGCTTCTCCCGGTCACGATATAGGAATTGTCACGTTGACAGGAGAATTAGTTAAAATCCAAATGAAGAAAAAAGGGGTAAATCATTTAAGTAATGAAGTACCTAAAATCTATAGAAAAGCATCTCAAAAAGATATTGATATTTGGTCAGTTGCTCGTGATAGAGAAGAACCAATGAAAGTGAGAGCACGTGAATTAGCGATTGCTCAAAAATTAGAAATGAAAATTTCAGACATCGAATTTCAAGGAGATGGTTCGAAAGCGACTTTCTACTACACTGCAAATGACAGAATTGACTTTCGTGCTTTAATTAAAGACTTCGCAAAAGAATTCAGTACTCGAATTGAAATGAAACAAGTTGGCTTTCGCCAAGAAGCAGCTCGCTTAGGCGGGATTGGTTCATGTGGAAGAGAGTTATGTTGTTCTACATGGTTAACTGATTTTAGAAGCGTAAACACTTCTGCAGCGCGTTACCAACAACTATCTTTAAATCCGCAAAAATTAGCGGGACAATGTGGTAAATTAAAATGTTGTCTAAACTACGAGCTAGACACTTATATGGATGCGTTGAAAGATTTTCCAGATTTTGAAACTAAATTAGTTACTGAAAAAGGAGATGCAATTTGCCAAAAACAAGATATTTTTAAAGGATTAATGTGGTTTGCTTACACTAATAACTTCGCTAACTGGCATGTTTTAAAAATTGATCAGGTAAAAGAAATTGTAGCAGAAAATAAATTAAAAAATAAGGTTTCTTCACTTGAAGATTTTGCAATTGAAATTGTAGTTGAGGTAGAGAAAAACTTTAATAATGCAATGGGACAAGAGAGTCTAACTCGTTTTGACCAACCTAAAGCAAAGAAAAAACCAAATAAGAAACGCAAAACTGTTGGAGAAAATGCGATTGTTGCCAACGGCAGCAAACCGGCAAAAGATAATAAAATCATTAAAAACAGTAAACCGGCAGATACTAATCGTCAAGCGCCTGTAGATAAAAAACCTGCGGAGCCTAGAAAACCTATAATTATTACCAAAAATGTGGATAAAAAATAGCGCTTTAGTTCTATTGGTTGTGATTCTCTTTTCTTCTTGTGATAAAAAAAGAGTTTTTGATGAGTATAAAACTGTTGGGAATGCGTGGCATAAAGACAGTATTGTAACATTCAATTTACCAGAGCTAGATTCGACAAAACGATATAATTTATTTGTAAATTTAAGAGCAAATAATGATTACAAATTCAACAACTTGTTTTTAATTGTAGCATTAGAAATGCCTAATGGATTCACAAAAGTAGATACTTTAGAATATCAAATGGCTGATCCTGATGGCACAATGTTAGGCGATGGCTTTACTGATATTAAAGAAAGTAAATTGTTTTATAAAGAAAATGTACGATTTCGCAAGAAATACAAAGTGCATATCAAACAAGCTGTTAGAGAGAATGGCAAAGTGCCTGGCGTACAAGACTTAGACGGAATTACCGAAGTTGGTTTTAGAATAGAAAAAAAAGAATAATATAGTACTATGGCTATCAAAAAAAACAATAAACAGACGAAAGGTACTGGCAAGGACATTACTTCTTATCAAAGGGAATTTTGGAAAATATTTTTCATTGGTTTAGGAAGTGTAGGTTTATTTTTCTTATTCGCATCTTGGGGAATCTTTGGATCAATGCCTTCATTTGAAGACTTAGAGAATCCTGATTCTAACCTAGCAACTGAAATTATTTCAGCAGATGGAGTTGTTATTGGTAAGTATTTCCAAAAGAATAGATCACAACTAAAATATTCTGACTTACCTAAAAACTTAGTTCAAGCTTTAATTGCTACTGAAGATGCTCGTTTTTATGATCACTCAGGCATTGATGCTAGAGGAACTTTGAGAGCAATTTCTAGTTTAGGAACAAGCGGTGGCGCAAGTACTTTAACGCAACAATTAGCGAAACAATTATTTCATGGTGAAGGGTCAAAATTCTTACCTTTTAGAATTGTCCAAAAAATGAAAGAATGGATTATTGCAATTCGTTTAGAAAGACAATATACTAAAAATGAAATCATTGCGATGTACTGCAACGTATATGATTTTGGAAATAACTCAGTTGGAGTAAGCTCTGCAGCAAAAACTTATTTTTCAAAAGAGCCAAGAGATTTGACAATAGACGAATCTGCTATTTTAGTGGGAATGTTTAAAAATTCAGGTTTATACAATCCAATTCGTAATCCTCAAGGAGTTAAAAATCGTAGAAATGTAGTGCTGTCACAGATGGAAAAAGGTGATATTATTACTGAAGATCAAAAAGCGCAATTACAGAGTTTACCAATCAAATTGAATTTCAAATTAGAAACTCACAAAGACGGTACTGCTACTTACTTTAGAGAATATCTTCGCGATTACATGAAAAAATGGGTAGAAGAAAACAAAAAGTCGGATGGTTCTAACTATGATATTTACAAAGACGGTTTAAAGATTTATACAACGATCGATTCAAGAATGCAGTCACATGCTGAGAAAGCAGTTACGGCGCATATGGCAAATCTTCAGCAAGAATTTTTTAATCAGTCAAAAGGCAATAAAAATGCTCCTTTTGTTAATATTTCAGCTGTTGAAACTCAAAAAATATTGAACCAAGCTATGAAATCATCTAACCGTTGGTCTGTAATGAAATCAATGGATAAAAGTGAGGAAGAAATTATAAAATCTTTTAGTGAAAAGACTAAAATGACTGTTTTTTCTTGGAAAGGAGAAAGAGATACAATCATGACTCCTATGGATTCAATCCGTTATTACAAACACTTTCTTCAATCTGGTTTAATGGCTATGGAGCCACAAACTGGAAATATTAAAGCGTGGGTTGGAGGAATTAATTACAAGTATTTTCAGTACGATCACGTAGGGCAAGGAGCGAGACAGGTAGGTTCGACTTTTAAACCATTTGTATATGCGACTGCTATTGAGCAATTGAATATGTCTCCTTGTGATTCAATTATTGATGGACCTTTTATGATTAGAAAAGGTCGTCATAATGTAACAGCGGATTGGGAGCCAAAAAATTCAGATAATAAATACCGCGGAATGGTTACCTTAAAAAGAGGTTTAGCTAGTTCGATTAATACAGTTTCTGCCAAGTTAATGGATAAAGTAGGTCCAAAAGCTGTTGTAGATTTAACTCATAAATTAGGTGTGAAATCTGAAATTCCTTTGCAACCATCAATTGCCTTAGGTGCCGTTGAAATTACTGTTGAGGACATGGTAGCTGCCTACAGCACATTTGCAAATCAAGGTGTTTATATGAAACCACAATTTATATCACGAATTGAAGATAAAAGTGGTGTAATTATTTATGAGCCAATACCAGAATCCCACGATGTATTAAATAAAGATATCGCTTACGCAGTAATCAAATTGTTAGAAGGAGTTACCGAAGGTGGTTCTGGAGATCGTTTGCGAACTACGGGCGGTGGAAATGGTTCTAATCGCTGGACAGGTTATCCGTATAACTTCAAGAATCCGATTGCAGGAAAAACTGGAACTACACAAAATCAATCTGATGGTTGGTTTATGGGGATGGTTCCAAATCTTGTAACGGGTGTTTGGGTTGGTTGCGAAGATCGTTCTGCACGTTTTAAAAGTATTACTTACGGACAAGGAGCTACTGCAGCATTACCTGTTTGGGGTTACTTTATGAAACTTTGCTATGATGATCCAGATTTAAAAGTTTCGAAATCTCCATTTGAGCGACCTGCTAATCTTTCTATTAAAGTAGATTGTTATGTTGCTAAAAAAGTAGTCGATTCAACTGACACTGAAAATGACACAGGAGAATTCGAATTGTAAAATTTTAAATTGTTTAAATAATTAAATCCTATTTTTTATTAAAATTAGGCTTATTAGTAATTCATTCTTATGATCAATAAAAAAGTAAATAATGTTCACGAAGCCCTTCAAGGAATTGAAAATGGGATGACTGTCATGTTAGGTGGTTTCGGATTATGTGGAATTCCTGAAAACAGTATCGCTGAATTAGTAAAAAAAGAAACGACGGATTTAACTTGTATTTCAAATAATGCAGGAGTAGATGATTTTGGCCTTGGTTTACTTTTGCACAAGCGCCAAATCAAAAAGATGATTTCATCTTACGTTGGTGAAAATGCTGAATTTGAACGTCAAATGCTTTCTGGAGAATTGGACGTAGAGTTAACACCTCAAGGAACTCTAGCAGAAAAATGTCGTGCAGCTCAGGCTGGAATTCCAGCATTTTTTACGCCAGCCGGCTTCGGAACTGAAGTTGCTGAAGGTAAAGAAACTCGAGAATTTAATGGAAAAATGCACGTAATGGAATTGGCTTTCAAAGCTGATTTTTCTATTGTAAAAGCGTGGAAAGGTGATGAAGCCGGAAATCTTATTTTTAAAGGAACTGCCAGAAACTTTAATTCTTGTATGGCTGGCGCTGCAAAAATCACAATTGCTGAAGTAGAAGAATTGTTACCTGTGGGTTCGCTTGATCCAAATGAAATACATATTCCAGGAATATTAGTCCAACGTATTTTTCAAGGCGAAAAGTTCGAGAAAAGAATTGAGCAAAGAACGGTTAGAAAAAAGTAATCAGTGTTCAGTCATCAATTTGAACTTTAAATAGACTTTAAATAAAACACTTAATGAACCTTACTATCTTAATGATTTAAAAAAGTGAGCAGTGATCATTTTAAGTCTAAAAACAGTAATAGTAAAAATACTTACTGAACCTTAATATTCTTAATGGTTTAAAAAAAATAAATTATGTTAACAAAAGAAGACATAGCAAAAAGAATTGCAAAAGAAGTTAAAGATCGGTATTACGTAAACTTAGGTATAGGAATTCCAACACTGGTGGCAAATTATGTTCCTGATGGAATTAATGTCGAGTTTCAAAGTGAAAATGGTGTGCTAGGAATGGGACCGTTTCCATTTGAAGGCGAAGAAGATGCCGATATCATTAATGCTGGAAAACAAACCATTACGACTTTACCAGGAGCCAGTTTTTTTGATTCTGCTTTTAGTTTTGGAATGATTCGTAGCCAAAAAGTAGACTTAACTATTCTTGGTGCAATGGAAGTAGCCGAAAACGGTGATATTGCCAATTGGAAAATACCAGGTAAAATGGTAAAAGGAATGGGTGGAGCTATGGATTTAGTTGCTTCGGCAGAGAATATTATAGTTGCCATGATGCACGTGAATAAAGCAGGGGAATCAAAAATACTTAAAAAATGTACTTTGCCATTAACAGGTGTAGGCTGCGTTAAAAAAGTGGTTACTGAACTTGCAGTTCTAGAAGTGACTCCAAAGGGTTTTAAGCTCTTAGAGCGCGCGCCAGGAGTTACAGTTGAACATATCATTGCTTCAACAGAAGCTGAACTAATAATTGAAGGTGAAATACCTGAGATGGTTATCTAAAAAAACTTCTATAAATGTAAGAGAGTCGGAATTTCAACATTGAAATTCCGACTCTTTTTTTATATCAATAATTTAGAGTAATCCTAGAAAAACCAAGTCGCTACAAAAATTGCTGTGATTACACAAATCACATCAACTAGCAACATCGTTCCTAGCGCGTAACGTGTGTTTTTAATATTTACAGAACCGAAGTAAACTGCAATTACATAAAATGTGCTTTCGGCACTACATTGAAAAATACTGCTTAACCTTCCTGTTAAGGAATCTGCGCCAAAAGTACTCATCGAATCTAATAAAAACCCTCTTGATCCTGCAGAACTGAAAGGTCTAAGCAAGGCGACTGGCATAGCATCAATAATTTGTTTATTTACTCCTAAGTTCGAAAAGATAAAAGCAATTCCATCACTTATAATATCAAATAAACCGCTGTTTCTAAATAAAGAAATAGCAGCTAGCATTCCCAAAACATAAGGAAAAATAGTAACTCCAGTTTTTACACCATTATTTGCACCAACTACAAAAGAGTCAAATACAGTCGTTTTAGCCTCAGCAAATTTCTTCTCTTGACGAAATGCGTAAAATAAGGTAAAACCAATAATAGCTAATAAAATCAATCCCGAAAGATTAGAAGTAAAATAATTCTTTCCGATTAAATCTAAATGATTAACATACATCAACAACCCGACAATAGCGCCAATTAATGTCATTAATCCAATTACCAAGGAAGCACTTTTAAAATTGATTTTTTGTTTTACACCCACGATTAAAAAAGCAGCAATAGTACCAATAAACGATGTAATAATACAAGGCAACATTACATCAGCAGGATTACTAGAACCTGCAGCTGCACGATATCCAATAATAGAGGTGGCAATTAAAGTTAAACCCGATGCGTGCAAACACATAAACATAATTTGCGCATCACTTGCAGTGTCTTTATCCGGATTGAGCTCTTGCAAACTCTCCATTGCTTTTAACCCAAAAGGCGTTGCGGCCGAATCTAGCCCTAAAAAATTAGCTGCAAAATTCAACGTCATATAAGAAATAGAGGGATGATTTTTAGGAATACTTGGAAATACTTTTACAAATACAGGACTCAATACTTTAGCTAATTTACCAGAAACTCCAGAAATAATTAACAGCTCCATCAGTCCACAAAAGAAGGCTAAATAAGCAATCAAGGGAATAATAATGTCAACTAAACTGCTTCTACACGTTGCTAATAATCCATCGGATTTTTGAACTCCACTGTAAATCTGAACGGTTTGATTTTTGTAAACATAAGTCGTATCGTTATTTGACAAATCACGATTAACAATCATGGTTTTATCTGCTTTCAATTGAATACTATCTCTAATAAAAGCAGGAACTTGATCTATATATTTTTCAGATACTAAAATACGATCACCCTTTTCACCATTCAAAACATAATCGATGGTATAAGTACTTCCCGAAAACAAACTGATCACCACAAATAAAATCGACGAGATAAAAATAACTAACCAAAACCTACTTAATACCATAATCTATATTTTTTATAAATGTAACAATTCAAGGAAAACCGTAAAATCAAATTTCAATTGCTAAAACTAATATATATTTTTGATACTGTAACAGAAATCATTTATTTAAACATGAATAATCTCGTCTTCTATTAACAAATCTTCTCTCCTTAATCTCAGAAAAATTTGCGCTACGGCAATAGTATCTTTTTCACAATAAGTTACGATTCGATCTATATCTTTTTCGACATAGAAAACATGACCAACTTGACTGCCATCGATATCACCTTTTGGGGAAGGAATTCCCAATATTTTTGTCAGTAATTTGAGTGAAGTGTAGTGCTTGTAATCCCCGAACTTCCATAATTCTAAAGTGTCTAAATGTGGAATTTCCCATGGCTTTTTTCCAAAAAGATTTAGCTTGTTGGGAATCGCTATTTGATTTATTATCATTCGGCGCGCAATAAATGGAATATCAAATTCTTTAGCATTGTGTCCGCATAGAACATGCTGTGGTTGGTTAAAGTGCGTATTAAGCAAATTATTAAAATCTTCTAATATTTTTTTTTCTTCACCAAAAAACGAAGTAACTCTAAAATTCCGAATGTCATTTTTGATTGTAAAATAACCAACAGAAATGCAAACAATTTTACCAAATTCTGCCCAAATACCTGCACGGTCGTAAAAATCCTCTGCAGTGAATTCGTCCTTTCTTTGATACTGTGTTTTATGCTCCCATAAATCTCTCATCTCATCATCTAAAGCATTAAAATCTTCGGCTTCAGGCACAGTTTCGATATCTAGAAATAGAATATTATTTAGGTTTATTTTTTCGATCATATTTTCATATTTGATCCCAAATTACATAAATTTTCACAAACTAAAATACGATCTAATGATAGAAAGTAAAAATTAAACTACAGTTCATCGAAAAGACTTTGCTGATTCGTAGGATTTTCATGTTCTAAAAGCCACTTTTTTCTCCATAAGCCACCCGCATAACCAGTCAAAGAACCATCAGAACCGATAACTCTGTGGCATGGAACTACAATCCACAAAGGATTTTTACCATTGGCGGAAGCCACAGCGCGAATTGCTTTAACGTCACCTAAAATTTTTGATTGTTCGAGATATGTTCTCGTTTTACCAAAAGGAATTGATAAAAGTCCTTTCCACACTTTGTTTTGAAACTCCGTTCCTTTAGGATTTAACTTAAAATCAAATGCAGTTCTCGTTCCTTCAAAATATTCATTTAACTGACTTACTGCATTCTGTAACTTTGCGGGAATTTCGGTTGAAAAGGTTCCTTGGTCGTGCACTGAAACTGAGCAAATACCGTTTTCATCACCTACAATTTCAGCAATACCTAAAGGTGTTTTTATATAAGCAGTTTCCATACTATCGAATTTATTTAATTATCTCATTAAAATTGGTTTAATGATTTAAAAGTAAGACGTTAATCTTCACTGTCTAATTCAAAGATCTCATGCACTGATTTACCGAAAAGTTTAGCGATTTTTAAAGCTAAAACTGTCGACGGTACATATTTCTTTAACTCAATTGCATTTATTGTTTGCCTACTCACTCCTATTTTCTCCGCTAATTGTGCTTGTGTAATGTTTGCAATAGCACGCTGCACTTTTACATTATTCGTCATAATTATCCAATTTACTGTTTTTGTATAGCGTCCAATGAAATCGGATAATAAAGAACAATAGTAGCGTAAACATGTTATACTCCATCACTTGAAGGAAAGATAATCCGTAAATAAAAGTCACGCAAATTAACAAAATAGCATAATTGACGTAGGTTGCCCAAACTAAACTTTCCAGACGAATTTTAGAAACCATTTCGTCTTCTATCTTTTCTTTCGAAAAAGCGAAAACAATACCACAAATAATAAATACAGTCATCAACACCTCATCGATAATATTATTTTCAGTTAATCCAAAGTAAGCAGTATGGATGCCGGCTTTATCATAAATAAAAGCAAATGTCTTAACAGGTAACTGAATTACATCGTGATCTCTATTGACAGCAGAAATAATTAACAGCGTTAAAAGAGAAATAACTAATAAGATGCCGCTAAACTTTTTAAAGGAATACGGAAATAAATAATTTGTTTTCATGTTGATACAATTAAAATCCACATCAAATGTAAAGTAAAATAATCAAAAAGTAAAGCAAACTTGACATAAATAAAAATAAAAAAATCTACAGGAGATTTTACTTTCCTATAGATTTTTTAAAATTTCACTTTTAATAAAGGTGAAACTATTTGATACTTGAATATACGTAAGCTTCTAGTGCACCTAATTCTTCATCAGACATCGCTTTAGTAATCGCAAAATTAGCTTTCATCACTTCGTATTGGCTTGGATCAACAATTGGTTCACCTTCACCCTTTAGAAATTTAACCATGTCTGCATTTTTATCTTTGTACATCTGTGCGATAACTTTAAGACTCGGTCCTACGACTTTCTGGTCCATTTGGTGACAAGCAACGCAATTTCCTTTTCCTTTAAAAATCTCTGCACCTAATTCTTCAGGAGTCTGAGCGATCTCTTCAGTTGAAGTAGGATACAATGGTTCTTTTTTAGTTTCTTCTTTTTTACAAGAAGCCATGGCTAAAACTGCAAATAATAATAAAATCTTTTTCATGTTATTTTCTTTAATTGTGATTATTTAAATTCCAGTCAAAAAGTAAGATTAGCTGTATTTAACTCTGTATCAAATATACTAAAAAAATTACTCTTCAGCTCAATTTTCAAATTTTAAGCTTATTATTTTATTAACTTTTTTGTAAAAGTATCGCAGCTTCTTTAGCAAAATAGGTCGAGATTAAACTTGCTCCTGCTCTTTTTATACACATTAATTGCTCCATCATAATTTTGTCATGATCTAACCAACCTCTCTCGGCTGCTGCTTTGATCATTGCATATTCTCCCGAAACATGAAAAACAGTTACAGGAACATTCACAGCATTTTTAACTTCACGTACAATATCTAAATAAGCGATTCCTGGTTTTACCATAACCATATCTGCACCTTCTTCAACATCCCACAATGCTTCTTTAATAGCTTCTAAACGGTTTGCATAGTCCATTTGGTACGTTTTTTTATCTTGCGGAACAACTACGTCAGCTTCTCTTGGAGCGCTGTCTAAGGCGTCTCTAAATGGTCCGTAAAATGCCGAAGCATATTTAGCCGAGTAACTCATGATACCCACATTTTGAAATCCTGCAGCATCAAGTCCTTGACGCAAGCGCAAAACTCGTCCATCCATCATATCAGATGGAGCTACAAAATCAGCTCCTGCTTGTGCATGAGAAATGGCCATTTTTACTAATGCATCATTTGTTGAGTCATTCTCAATATCACCATTAGCGATTATTCCATCATGACCATAAATGGAATAAGGATCTAATGCCACGTCTGGCATTACAATCATTTCTGGACAAGCTACTTTTATCTCCTTAATCGCACGTTGCATTAATCCGTCTGGATTCCAAGCTTCTTTTCCTGTATTGTCTTTTAAACTTTCATCAACTTTTACATAAATGTTTACCGCACGAATTCCTAATTCGAATAATTCTTTAACTTCTAAAACAGTTAAATCTATTGAACGACGAAAAATTCCTGGCATCGAAGAAATTTCTACTTTGTAATTTTCACCTTCTGCGATGAACATAGGGAACATAAAATCGCTTGGACTTAATGTAGTTTCGCGAACTAAAGAACGAATAGATTCGTTTACGCGTAATCTTCTACCTCTTTGTAATGGGAACATAATGATTTATGATTTTAGATTAACGATTGTAGATTTTAGATCTTTTGTGCTATTTTGAGAAAAGTCTGAAATCCTAGATCTCTAATCTTATTATATTTTCTATTTATCGAATATTATTGAACTACGGGATTACATCTGCAATCAAAAATCGTTATTCAACAATCTTAAATCCAATTAACTGGATTTTCTAATACTTGTATTAATTTTTCTTCTTCACTTCCAGCTTCTGGATGATGATCGTAAACCCACTGAACATGTGGTGGCAAACTCATCAAGATACTTTCAATTCGACCATTGGTCTTCAAACCAAATAAAGTGCCCTTGTCATGTACCAAATTAAATTCTACATAACGGCCACGACGAATTTCTTGCCAAGTTTTTTGAGCTTCTGTAAATGGTAAGTTTTTTCTTTTTTCAACAATGGGAACGTACGCTTCTAGAAAACTATTCCCAACCTCTGAAACAAAGTTGAACCAATTTTCCATTTTCATGTCCTCTGTCTCTTTGCAGTAATCAAAAAATAAGCCTCCAATTCCACGAGCTTCAGAACGATGTGCATTCCAGAAATAAGCGTCACATTGCTTTTTATACTTTGGATAAAACTCTGGATGGTGCTTATCACAAGCTGTTTTACAAGTCTGATGAAAATGAGTTGCATCTTCTTCGAACAAATAATAAGGCGTAAGATCTTGTCCGCCACCAAACCAACTGTTGATTACATTTCCAGCATCGTCATACATTTCGAAATAGCGCCAGTTAGCATGAACCGTTGGAACCATTGGACTCTTTGGGTGAATAACTAAACTTAATCCGCATGCGAAAAAATCAGCTTCTCCTACGTTGAAGAGTTTTTGCATGCTGTCTGGTAATTTTCCGTGAACTGCTGAAATATTAACACCGCCTTTTTCAAAAACATTCCCATTTTCGATTACACGAGTTCTTCCTCCTCCTCCTTCTGGTCGTTCCCAAACATCCTCACGAAATTTAGCTTTTCCATCAACAGCTTCTAATCCTGCAACAATTTTATTTTGTAAGTTTTGTATGTAAGCGTAAAATTTATTTTTCATATTTAAATCTCCTGCAAGGTTTTGAAAACCTTGTAGGTATTTTTTATTAATTATTCAAATGTGTATTTTTCAGTTAATAATTCATTTTCTGTAGTATGACAAAAAATAAAATTTTCTCTCCCTCCAAATAAATCTAAAATTTCACTTCTTTCTAATTTGGTTTCTTTATCAGATAAAATAGATCGGTATGAAGAAAACAAAAAAGACTTGAAATCAATATTTAAATGATGTTTTGGGTTTAAATGAATATATAGAATTAGATTTTTTAAATACAACTCATTATCTAATCGAATTCTTTTGAAATGTTTTTCAAAAAGGCTTCCTGTTCTACTTACTTCTTTGTTATATGCTTTTGCATATGCATTGAAAAAATTGGAAAAACTTTGTGTAACTATTTCTGGATCAGAATTTACCTTTACAATCAAATGAAAATGATTATCCATTAGACAATAAGCATAAACTGAAAGGTTACCTTTTAAATAATTATCTAACTGTTTTAGGAAATAACTCTTGTTTTCATTATTAGAAAAGATATTTGTACCATTTATTCCTTTATTATAAATGTGGTAGTAATAGTTTTTTTCTAATATTTCTGATTTCATTTTCTTTTAAATTAAACCTGCAAAGTTTTGAAAACCTCGCAGGAAATTCATTCGATAACCTTCAAGGTGTTTTTTTAACATTGTAGGTGTTTTTAATCATAAATATAGTCAAATTTACACCTACAAGGTTTTGAAAACCTTGCAGGACAAAATTATCTACTGATTATATTCTTTTACTGCATCGATAAATGCTTTTGCGTGATCTACAGGAATGTTTGGTAAAATTCCATGACCTAAATTCACGATGTATTTATCTTTCCCGAACTCGTCAATCATTTCATGCACCATTTTCTTGATAACTGGAATAGGTGATAATAACCGTGATGGATCAAAATTTCCTTGTAAAGTAATTTTTCCTCCAGATAAATATCTTGCATTCCTTGGTGAACAAGTCCAGTCTACTCCTAATGCTGAAGCTCTACTTTTACCCATTTCGCCTAGAGCAAACCAACATCCTTTTCCGAAAACAATAACCGGTGCGTCATCAGCTAAAGCTTCAACGATTTGGTTGATGTATTTCCAAGAAAATTCTTGATAGTCAGCTGGAGATAGCATTCCACCCCAAGAGTCAAAAACTTGAACGGCATTCACTCCTGCTTTTACTTTTTCTTTAAGATATAGAATAGTAGTATCTGTAATTTTTTGCAATAAAACGTGAGCAGCTTCTGGATATTGGAAACAAAATCCTTTAGCTTTATCAAAACTTTTAGATCCTTGACCTTCCACTGCATAGCACATAATTGTCCAAGGCGAACCAGCGAAACCAATTAAGGGAACCTCATCATTCAGCATTTCTTTAGTCAATTTGATGGCATCCATCACATATCCTAAAGTTTCGTGAATATTCGGAACAATAACGCGTTCTACATCTTGAATTGTGCGAATTGGATTTGGTACAAACGGACCAAAATTTTCTTTCATTATAACTTCAAGTCCCATTGCTTGTGGCACCACCAAAATATCAGAGAATAAAATCGCAGCATCTGGAGCAATTCTACGAATAGGTTGTACAGTAATTTCAGCAGCAATTTCAGGTGTTCTACAACGCGTGAAGAAATCATATTTATCACGTAATGCAATAAATTCCGGCAAATATCTTCCAGCTTGGCGCATCATCCATACTGGCGGACGATCAACTGTTTCTCCTTTTAGTGCTTTTAAAAATAGGTCGTTCTTAATCATAATTTATTGTCTTATAGCGTTTTCATTATTTTTAATTGTTTAAATCATCTTTAAACAGTCATTATCTATATTCAGCAATTACTTCTTCAATCACATCTTCAATTGTAGGTTGTGTAGCCACTATTACATTTTTAGTTATTCCCTCTAGAGCGCTTGAAGTTGTTGTTCCAATACAAAAACAAGTCTCGTTTTTAATCTTATTATCTTTCAAATAACTTTCGATTCCAGAAGGACTAAAAAATAAAATTGCTTCAACAGGCGTTTTAATTTTCTGAGGCGTCAGTGTTGTTTCGTAAACTTGAATTTCGTTAAACTTTATTTTAGCTTCTTTCAAAGCTTTTGGCAAAGTCTCTCTTCTTAAGTTTCCACTAAAAAAAGTATAGCTTTCACTAGCATAAATCAAAGTAATTATTTCTGCTAAATCCTCTGCGTAACCAGTGTAAGCGACAACATTGTAGCCACTTTCAGAAAGCATGATTTTAGTTTTTAAACCTACGCAAAAAACATTTTTGGACTTTAATGCTTCAGCTTTTGGATCCAATAAAAAACTTTGCACTGCATTTTGACTAGTAAAAATCAAATTCTCATTAATTTCATTTATTTGAAAAGGATTGCTTTTCGTCTTTATAAAATCGACTTCAATAACATTGAAATTAGCATTTACCAAAGCTTCTTTTTGATCTTTTAAAAGTGTCTTTGTAGATAGTATCTGAATCATTTTTTAACTTCTTTTTTGGTATTCTTCTTGACCTAAACAGTAGGTTTCTATATCTTTATTGTATCCGTAAACCACTAAAATATCATCTTCCAGGATAACAGTTAATGGAGCGGGACGACCTATTGATTCTTTTATAATAGACTTTTTGCCTATTAAATTTTTCTTTTCTCTCTTTCGAATAATAGTAATCAAAGTTAATCGATATTTATCGATGGTATCTAATTCAGCTAATGTTTTACCAAAGAATTCTGGTTTTGCCTTAACTTCAGATATGGTGTAATTATCATCTAACTGATAATTTTCTAAAGTAGATTTAAAATTAATTTGCTTCGTCAATCGATCTGCAGATTCTTGCTCAGGATGAACAATACTATGAATTCCCATAGCCTCAAGAACCGTATCGTGAATAGGTGACAACGCTCTACTGATAATTTTCACATCGCTCAATTTTTTAATAATTGCAGTCGTGATAATGGCAGCACCTTCATTTTCTCCAATAGCAACCACTACTTTATCAGTGTCCTTTAAAGGCAAAGCTTCGTATGACAGCTCGTTAGTAGAATCCATGGCAATGGCGTGTGAAATTTTATCTTTTACAAGATTCACTTTCTCAATATTCTTATCAACACCAATAACTTCATTTCCTGTTTCGGTTAGGCTTATCGCCAATGACATTCCGAAATTTCCTAAACCAAAAACGATTATTTTCATCTAAACAAGTTTAGTTAATTAATATATTTTCCCGCGGATATTCGTAAAACTGATGATTCAATCTTCGTAATAATCCTACCATTAAATTCAGCATTCCTATACGACCAATAAACATAGTGATAATGATCACAAACTTACTCGGCTCAGTAAGTGTTGGAGTAAAATTGATACTCGATCCTACAGTGCTGTAAGCTGAGAAACATTCGAAAGCTACTGTTAATATTGATGTTCCTTCTGGTTCAAAAATTAATACACCCATTATAGAAAGACCAATCGTAATCAACGAGATCGATAAAATAGCAAATGCACGAGAAGTAGAATCTGCTGATATTCTACGACCAAATAATTGAATTCTACCTTTCCCTCTAGCTACTGCAACAATATTCAATGTCGCTAATGCAAAAGTACTCGTTTTTATTCCACCTGCAGTTGAGGCTGGCGAACCACCTATCCACATTAGAAAAATAATAAAAAGCAAGGATGGAACACCCATTTCTGCATAATCAGTTGCGCTAAAGCCTGCTGTTCTAGGTGATACTGCATTAAACGCTGCTGCTGTTATTTTTCCAAAAACAGTATCGTGTTGTAGTAAAGTGTGATTATACTCTGAAATATATAGAAATATAGAACCTCCTATTAATAATATAAAGGTAGTATAAAGCACTATTCTCGTATTTAAAGTAATGATCCTGACTTTTTTATGAATTATCTTTTTATCAAAAAGCTCAAAAACATAGGTCTTCCAATATTGAAAGAAGTTAAAGACAATATTGTGACCTAAACCGCCCAAAATAATCATTAGCATCAAAATCCACTGTAGGTAATAATTAAATTTGACAGTTGTATTTAAAATTCCTCCCGGTAAAGTAGAAAAACCTGCATTACAAAAAGCTGATATAGAGTGAAATATCGAAAAGTATAATTTATGCTCAATAATAGGATTTTCGATAATAGATGAATAAATAAACAATGCTCCAACTAATTCAACAGCTAGTGTAAATATAACAACGTTAAGAGCCGCTCTAAAAACATCTCTTAGACCTTCATTAGCAATAAAATCTCGTGTATTCAATCCTTCTTTAAACGAAGAACTTCCTCTAAAGAAGAATGCAAAGAATGATGTAAAAGTTAAAATTCCAATTCCTCCTAATTGAATTAAAACAATAATAATCGATTGGCCTATTATTGTGAAATCTGCTGCGGTATCAACTACGGTTAAACCAGTTACACAAACAGCACTTGTGGCGGTAAAAAGTGCATTAGTAAAAGTAATTGAGCCTGTCGTGGCACTTGGTAGCATTAGTAAGAAGGCACCAATTAAAACTAAAATCATAAAACTCCCTACAAAAACGATAGCGGGATTAAAGTAAATGTCATAGATATGACGAACAAATACCATCAATCGAAGTAAGAAGTAAAAGATAAGACCTCCTTCAATAACTGGTTTGATTTTCTGTAAAACGTAATAAGATGGTAATGTGCTATTTACAAACCAAGTTAAAGCGGAAAGCAATAGTAGAAATGATAGAATAATCATGTTGATTAAAACTACCTTCTTGTTGCTTTTGAATGTATAATTGTAATATTTGAAGGAGTTAAAACCTAATAATCCTACTGAAAGTACAATTAATGCAATTACGTGCGGTGAGTTATAATTATCCTGAAAATCATATCCAAAATCAAAAACTATAAATAGTAGTACTATAATATCAAAAAAACGATACAAATAATTGAGTAGGGATTCTTTTTTCATAATGAAATAAAATTACTTTTTTAAATCATTACGAATGCTTTCCATCAAACTAATTCCGCCGTTATCTAAAATTTCCTTAGCGCAATTATATCCTAATTTTTTCCACTCCTCTAATGAAACGGTTTTATTAATCTCTAATTTTTCTTTTCCGTCTAAAGAAAACAATACACCTTTAAATATAATATCGTCATCTTGCATTATTGCTAAAGCTCCTATTGGAGCTGTACAACCACCTTCAAGAGTCTTCAAAAATTGTCTTTCAATATGAGTACAAACTTCTGTTTCTATATCGTTTAATTCGGCAGCGGCATCTCTACAAAATTCATCATTTGCCATTGCAACAATTACCATTGCTCCTTGAGCTGGTGCTGGAATCATCCAGTCTAAATTGATATAATTAGATGGTTTGATGTTAATTCTTTCTAATCCAGCAGCGGCAAAAACAGCTCCGTTCCAGTCACTGTCCTCTAATTTTTTCATTCTTGTATTCACGTTTCCACGCAAATCAACAACTTTATGTGTAGGATATTTATTGAGCCATTGTGCTTGACGACGTAAACTACCCGTTGCAATTGTTCCTTCTGATTGTAGAAAATCAAGATTGCCTTTATGAACTAAAATATCAAGCGTATTCGCTCTTTCTAGCACAGCAGCTTGAACAATTCCTGTTGGCAATGCTGTAGGAACGTCTTTCATGGAATGCACCGCAATATCTACTTGACCATTAATCATGGCGATATCTAATGTTTTAGTAAAAATTCCAGTAATGCCTAATTCGTAGAGTGGTTTATCGAGAAGAATGTCTCCTTGTGATTTTACTGCAGTAATTTCAGTTTTATAACCTAAATCGTTTAATTTTTTTTCAACTGTATGGGCTTGCCAAAGTGCTAATTCACTATCTCTGGTTCCTATGCGTATTGTTTTTTCGACCACGTTTTATTTAATTTTACAACAGTTTTAATTACTTATTAAAGCTTTTTCAATCTGTTATATTACGAAAAATATTTTTCTTGCTCTAACTGAAACACTTTTTCAATCCATTCGATTCCTTCATCCATAGATTCTCCATCTTTTAGATGATTCACAAAATGTTTAGTAATTTTTTGGATGATTCTATTACTTATTAATTCAGCTTGTTCTTCATGAAAATTTGATATTTTCTTTCTTTGAAAATTCAACTCACCTTCTTTAATAGAATTTAATTTTTCTTTTAAAGCTTGGATAGTTGGTGCAAATTTTCTGTTTTTATTCCAAGAATCAAATTCCTCTTTAATTTCCTCAATAATTGCTTCTGCTCGTGGAATGTGTTGCTTTCTGTTTTCTAAAGTTTCATCTGTAATTTGAGACAGTTGATCCATGTGAATTAAAGTAACACCTTCAATATCTTTTACGTTCTCGTTTACATTTTTAGGTATTGATAAATCTAAAATTAATAAGGGTTTTTTTAAATTTAAAAGAGTTTTATCAATCGTAGGATTTTGTGCTCCAGTTGCAACAACTACAACATCAGCTTTTTGTAACTCTAATTGCAAGTCAGCGTAATCTTTTACAACAACATTCAATTTTTTAGCTAATTTCTCCGCCTTATCTTTTGTACGATTAATTAAAGTAATTTGACTGTGCTTAGTATGTTTTACTAAATTCTCACAAGTATTTCTTCCAATTTTCCCTGTTCCAAAAAGTAAAATATTTTTATTAGCAATTTCTTCAACGTTTTTAAAAATGTATTGAACAGATGCAAATGAAACAGATGTTGCACCAGAAGAAATATCAGTTTGGGTTTTAATTCTTTTACTCGCTTGAATAACTGAGTTTACTAAACGATCCATAAACGTATTGATCAAACCGTTAGATTTACTTAAATTAAAAGCATTTCTAATCTGGCTAATAATCTCAAAATCACCTAGAATTTGACTGTCTAATCCTGTTCCTACACGAAACATGTGATTAATAGCTTCATGATTTTTATATATGTAAGCAACTTCTTGAAACTCTTCTACAGAACCTTTACTATTTTCACAAAGTAATTTGATTAATTCATAAGGATGCTTCGCAAAACCATATATTTCAGTTCTATTACAAGTAGAAGTAACAATAAGTGATTCGATACCTTCTGCCTCAGCTTGCATTAATAAAACAGATTGCGCATGCGCATCTAAACTAAATTTTCCTCGGATTGTTGCATCTGCTTTTTTGTAACTTAAACCTAAAGCATAGAAAGTGCTATTTCTGGACATGTTGAATTTTTCCATATTATACTTTTCTTAAAAAATTTCTACAAAATTATTGTTAACTATTTTATTAAAACAACGCTGGAAGTGCTTTTTGTATCGCTAAGAGATATTTTAGTCAAAAATACTAATTACAAAAGAAGTTATATCTGAATATAGAGCAAAATAAGGGTAAATACAGTTAATTATGTAGAATAATTCTAAATAAGAGATTGGGTTTTTTTATTAAATTATTAGTAAAAACATCGCTTAGAGTGCTTAAAAATAATGTTAACAATTATTTTGAACAATATCATTTTTAAAAACAGTAATGGAAATTGTATCTCTAAATAGATGAATTATTCGTGGCTAAAACCTTTTAAAAATTAATTTATTTAAAGCTAATTTAAAATTATGATTCATTAAAGTTAAATTGATTTCCGTTATAATAAACTAATTAGAAAACTATTTTTAAATAAAAACACTACCTAATTGAATAGCTTTTTTAATGTCAAAAAAGAATTATTTTTAAACTGCTGGTTTTCTGATAGATTCTATTATAACAACAATGTAATTATAAAATTAAGTATTAGCTTTAATAGTATTTCGCAAATATATATTTGGAAAAAGACAGTTTTACCACATCTTCTAATTTTAGTAATAATTAAACATTCTATAAATTTAGAAGGAAGTAAAGGTTTAACCACATAAAAGATTTAATTTTGAAGGTCGGAATGGAATCTTAGATTAGAAGAGATTCTTTCGAACAGAATTAAAAAAATCTAAAAAATGGAGGAAGAAATAAAAATTGATGATGATTTTATTTTAATTCGCTTTCAAAACAACACAGATGAAGTCGCTGTATTTCAACGCCCAATACAATTAGGATTGATACAATTTCATTTTGGACTCAAGGGAAGTGCAAATTATAATTTTAATCAAGGTAATTACAGTTTAAAACTAAAGGAAGAAAAGGCTCTTTTGTTTTATAACACTGAGAAAGAACTTCCTTTAAATGTCGAAATCGATCCAAAAACATGGTTGATTTCTATTTTTATTTCGATTAAAAAGTTTCACGGTCTATTCACTGATGATGCCGAACATATCCCTTTTCTAAGTAAAGAAAATCAAGAAAAAAAATATTACAACGAAACGGAAATCAGTCCCTCGATGGCAATTGTACTGAATCAAATGTTTCACTACAATCTAAATCCATCGATCAAAAACCTTTACTACAAAGGGAAAGGATATGAATTATTAAGTTTATATTTTAATAGAACTGAAGATCCTAATGCAGAACAATGTCCCTTTTTAATAGATGAGGATAACGTTTTAAAAATCAGAAAAGCCAAAGAAATTATTATTGCAAATATGGCTGAACCCCCAGGATTACAAGAATTAGCAGATGAGATTGGTTTGAATTTGAAGAAACTAAAAATGGGTTTCAAGCAAATTTACGGCGACACCGTTTATGGATTTCTGTTTGATTACAAAATGGATTTTGCTCGAAAATTACTCGACAGTGGTTCATATAATGTCAACGAAGTAGGACTAAAAATAGGATATAGTACTGGAAGTCACTTTATAGCCGCATTTAAAAAGAAATTTGCTACGACTCCTAAAAAATATTTAATGTCTATGAATCAAAATACGTAAAGGCATAAATTTCGTATATCAAACAATCAATAAAAAATAGTTAATCCCAATTTACAAAAAAGTAAGTTTAATTACTTTTGTATCAACAAAAAAAGACAACATGAAAGGTGTATTATTAGTTAATTTAGGTTCTCCAGAAAGTCCAACAGCAAAAGATGTAAAACCATATTTAGATGAGTTTTTAATGGATAAATATGTTATTGACGTTCCTTTTTTGTTGCGCGCTTTATTAGTACGTGGAATTATTCTTCAAACAAGACCTAAAAAATCTGCTGCGGCATATGCTAAAATTTGGTGGGACGAGGGTTCTCCTCTTGTTGTAATTTCTAAAAGAATGCATGAGAAAGTGAAGCAGTTAGTTGATGTTCCAGTTTCATTAGCGATGCGCTACGGAAATCCATCTTTGTTATCCGGTTTACAAGAGCTACATGATAAAGGAGTAACGGAAGTTCTTTTATTTCCTTTATATCCTCAGCACGCAATGGCTTCAACTACTACAATTTTAGAGTTAGCTGAAGAGCACCGTCAAAAGTATTTTCCAAATATGAAATTTACTATTGTTCCTGCTTTCTATAATAAACCTGATTATTTAAAAAACCTAGCTGATTCAATCAAAGGCCATTTAGAAGGTTATGATTACGATCATTTATTGTTCTCCTATCACGGAATTCCAGAGCGTCACATTCGCAAAACAGATATTACAAAATCACATTGTAAAATTGATGGTTCTTGTTGCAATACACCTTCACCAGCTCATGAATTTTGTTACCGTCATCAATGTTATGAAACTACAAAACAAGTCGTTAAATTACTAGGAATTCCAGAGGGAAAATACAGCCAAACTTTCCAATCTCGTTTAGCTGGAGATAAGTGGTTAACGCCTTACACTGATGTTGAAGTAAATAAAATGCCAGAAAAAGGAATTAAAAAATTAGCTGTTGTTACTCCTGCTTTTGTGTCTGATTGTTTAGAAACATTAGAAGAAATCGCCATGGAAGCAAATGAAGAATTTAAAGTTCATGGTGGAGAGGAATTTTTAGCGATTCCTTGCTTAAATGATAGTGACGATTGGTGTCAAACAGTGGGTAACTGGATTACGACTTGGTCAAATACATCTTCTACTGTTCAATCAAATACTGAAAAATTAAACGCATAAATGGCTGTTACCGCCGATGACTTAGGCACGCAAGACATCAAAAAATTATTGATAAAACAAGCAGTTCCATCTTCTATTGGAGTATTGTTCATGTCTGTCAATATTTTGATTGACACAATTTTTGTTGGACAATGGATTGGTTCTTTGGCCATTGCGGCGGTAACGGTAGTTTTGCCATTTACCTTTTTCATTTCTTCATTAGGAATGGCAATAGGTATTGGTGGCGGATCTGTACTTTCTAGAGCTTTAGGAGCGAATGATAAAGAGAAAGCAAAAAACACTTTTGCCAATCAAATCATGATGACTCTACTGCTATCTTGCTTTTTCGTTGCAATAGGACTTTTATTCAGTGATGAGATGTTAGCGCTTTTTGGAGCAAAAGGAGCTATTGTACAACCTGCAGAGGAATTCTTTTTCCCTATTATACTTTCAGTTCCATTTCTTGCATTATGCATGATGGGGAACAATATCATTCGCGCAGAGGGCCAAGCAAAATTTGCTATGGTGGCAATGCTAGTCCCCGCATTTGTTAACATTGGATTAGATATTCTTTTTATAAAATACATGAATTTAGGGATGTTTGGCGCTGCTTTGGCGACAGCCATATCCTATTTTAGTTGCTTTCTATTTGTTTTATGGTTTTTCCTTTTTAAAAGTGAATTAAAGTTGCAATTAAAACACTTTAAATTCAAAATTCCTATCGTTAAAGAAATATCAGCGCTAAGTTTCGTGACTTTTTCAAGACAAGGTGTTATAAGTGTTTTATCGATTATTTTAAATCATACTTTATACACTTATGGTGGCGAACATTCAGTAGCGATATACGGAATTATAAGTAGAATGTTAATGTTTGCTTTGTTCCCAATCCTAGGAATTACACAAGGTTTCCTTCCTATCGCTGGTTTTAATTATGGTGCGGGAAATTACGATAGAGTTAAAGAAAGTGTGAAATTATCTATAAAATATGCAGCTATTTTAGCTACACTGATTTTTGTGGTTATTCTAATATTTGCAAAACCCATTACCGCAGTTTTTACAACTGATGCACTTGTAATCGCTCAAACACCAGACGCTTTACGTTGGGTTTTTGCTGCTTCACCCATTATTGCAATTCAACTAATAGGCGCCGCCTATTTTCAAGCCGCAGGAAAAGCTAGAAAGGCGTTACTTTTAACTTTAAGTAAGCAAGGATTTTTCCTAATTCCTCTAGTGCTTATACTACCAAATTTTTTAGGTATTTTTGGAGTGTGGATTGCGTTTCCTATTGCCGATGTTCTTTCCACGATTCTCACCGGTTACTTTCTTAAAAAAGAAATGAACACAAAATTGATTCAAACTAACGATGGAATACTATAATTACTTAAAATCATTACACCTCATCTTTGTTATCACTTGGTTTGCAGGTTTATTTTATATTGTTCGCTTATTTGTTTACCAAATAGAAGCGTCTCAAAAACCATCTCCTGAAAAAGAAATTCTGCAAAAACAATACAAGATCATGACCTATCGCTTGTGGTATATTATCACATGGCCGTCAGCGGTTTTAGCGAGTATTTTTGCGTTTTGGATGCTATTTTTTACAGAATTAGGGCAATCTTGGTTGCAAATGCCTTGGATGCACGTAAAACTTGGCTTTGTATTTGCGCTGTATTTATACCATTGGAAATGCCATTTAATATTCAAAGATTTACAAATTGATAATGTAAAATACTCCAATACATTTATGAGATTATGGAATGAAGGTGCGACAATCATTCTATTTGCAGTTGTATTTTTAGTGATTTTAAAAAATGCAGTAAACTGGATTTACGGAGTAGTTGGTATTTTCTTATTTTCAATTCTGATAATGCTTGGATTCAAATTTTATAAAAGAATTAGAGAGAGAAATTAGTGCTCAGTGTTCAGTTAGCAGGTAAAACTTCAAAGAAATAGAAATGAAGCATCAAGATTTGCTTGCTTACCAAAAAGGTTTTTTATTAGCGATGAAAATTTTTAATTTAAGTAAGTCTTTTCCAAAAGAAGAGACCTATTCTTTAACAGACCAAATTAGAAGATCATCCCGAAGCGTTTGTGCGAATATCGCAGAGGCTTATAGAAAAAGAGATTATCCAAAACACTTTCATAGTAAATTGACCGACTGTGATGCTGAAAATTCTGAAACACACACTTGGCTTGAATTTTGTTTTGCATGTAACTACATTTCTGAAGAAACTTTTAACGTTTTTTGTAAAGAAAATGAAGAAGTTGGAAAACTTATAAATTATATGATGCGCAATCCAAATAAATTTGGAGTAAAAGCAAATGATTAACTTGTGGAAAATGTTCAAACTGAACAGTGAACAGTGAACACTTAAATTATGATCAAAAACTTCAAAATAGCAACGCTTTCATTACGAATTAGGATATTCCTTTCGATGATTGTATTGATATTAATGGCTTCGGTAATCTTAGCGTCTATTTCAATTATTCAGTTTAAAAATGAAGCTAAAGTCTATCACCAGCAACGTCTAGAGCGCAATGAAAATGCTGTTAAGCAACACATTAATTTCGTGTTATCCACAACAACGTATCCCCTTACTTCTAGTAATCTAGATTTAATTTTCAAAGACAAAATTCACGAATTAGCGCACATTCATAATGTCGAAATCAATATTTATGGCTTAGACGGAAAATTACTTAAATCTTCAAAAGAGTCTTTTTCAGTCGATAAAGTAGCGCCACCTATTCCAAAATACATTTTAAAACTCGTGCGTTCTTCCATTGAAAAGCGCTACGTTGAAATTAAGTCTATTGCTGGTAAAAAGAATCGTTCGGCTTTTAGCCAAATCAAAGACGATAAATTTAAACCTTTAGGAATTTTGAATCTGCCCTATGTAGAAGATGATGGCTATTATGAAAATGAGTTAAAAAGCTTTCTAATTCGCTTAGGACAAGTGTACTCCTTTATGCTAATTATGGCTTTTGCATTAGCCTATTTCCTTTCGTCGTATATCACTAAATCATTAAAAACGATTTCTGATAAATTGAGCGAAACCAGTTTGAGTCAGAAAAACGAAAAAATTGTTTTAGAAGCCAGTAGCAAGGAGATTAATCTATTAATAAATTCGTATAACGCGATGGTGGATGAGCTCGAGAAAAGTGCCTTAAAATTAGCGCAGAGTGAAAGAGAGGAAGCTTGGCGCGAAATGGCTAAACAAGTAGCCCATGAAATAAAGAATCCGCTTACTCCAATGCGATTGACTGTTCAGAGTTTTCAACGTAAATTTGATCCAAGCGACCCCAACGTAAAGCAAAAAATGAATGATTACTCTGAAACTTTAATCCAGCAAATTGACACGATGACAGCAGTTGCCTCGGCATTTTCAAACTTTGCTTCGATGCCGGCACAGCAAAATGAAACGTTAAATGTGGTTGAAGTTGTCGAACTTGCAATGGATATATTTAATGAAGATTACATCCAAGTTATAAGCGATTTACCAAAAATTATTTCGGTAATTGACAGAACGCAACTCATTCGCATTATCACTAATTTAGCTAAGAACGCAATACAATCTATCCCAGAACAGCAAGAAGAAAAATCGGTAATTGTTAGAATTAGAAAAGAAGACAATAATGTATTAATCACATTTGCAGATAATGGCATTGGTATTCAACCTAAGGATAGAGCTAGAATATTCGAGCCAAAATTCACCACTAAAAGTAGTGGAATGGGTCTTGGTCTTGGAATAATAAAAAACATCATCGAAAACTATAAAGGAACAATTACCTTTGATACAGAATTTGGGAAAGGAACAACTTTCACCGTAACTCTTCCTATAATTAACACTTAAAACTACCATTATGACTTACGAAAATATTTTAGTAACAACTGAAAACAATATCGCAACTCTTACTATTAACCGTCCATCAAAGCTAAATGCGTTGAATGTGGCAACGATTAATGAGCTGCACAAAGCTTTTAAAAAGTTAGAAAAAGACAATGAAGTTCAAGTGATTTTGCTGACCGGAAGTGGAGAAAAAGCGTTTGTAGCTGGAGCTGATATTTCTGAATTTGCTAATTTTTCTGTTGATCAGGGAATGAAATTAGCCGCGGAAGGTCAAGAAAAATTATTTGATTTTGTTGAGAATTTAAAAACACCTGTAATTGCAGCCGTTAATGGATTCGCATTAGGTGGCGGACTAGAATTAGCTATGGCATGCCATTTCAGAATAGCTTCAGATAATGCAAAAATGGGACTTCCAGAAGTTTCCTTAGGAGTAATTCCAGGTTATGGAGGAACGCAAAGACTACCACAACTAATTGGGAAAGGTCGCGCTATGGAAATGATTATGACCGCTGGAATGATAAATGCTGAAGAAGCTCATAGAAATGGACTCGTAAATCATGTAGTGGCACAAACGGAATTATTAGAATTTTGCACTACCATTGCTCAAAAAATAATTAAAAATTCACCTAATGCGATTAGCAAGGCGATAAAAGCAGTCAACGCTAACTTTAAAGAAGGCAAAAATGGTTACAAAACTGAAATCAAAGCTTTCGGAAAATGTTTCGGAACCGAAGATTTTAAAGAAGGTACAACAGCATTCTTAGAAAAAAGAAAAGCATTGTTCACAGGAAAATAAGACTAAAAAGAGAGCCAAATGGCTCTCTTTTTACTTAAAAATAACAATATTGAAAATAATTTTTCAGAAAATAGATTTGGTTTGCTCTACAAAACCTAATTTTGTACTCCCTTTTGGGCACTTACAATCATAAAAAATAATTCTATGTCCTACCAACCTATATTTGCTGAATTTTGGGAAAAAGTAAAAGAAAGTATTACTGATAAAACTTACGCTAAATTGACACTTGCCAAAACAATTGGTGATACCGATTTGAAGAATATTTACGTTCGACCTGTTTTATTAGACAACGATGTTTTTGCTTTGTCGCTTACAGCAAAATATAAAACAGAGGAAATTGAGTCTACTCATACTTTAGACGAAGCTTTTATGGTATTAGCTCCTTACATGAATAATCCATTTTTGACTGCGCTTCTGTTCACTACCGAAAAGGATATTACTTTTAAGTTGAACAAGAAAAGAGTAGCAAGCATTGTTGAAAAATCACCTACTTTTAAAAATGCTTCTGATGTAATTATTGCAATGAAGGAAAAAGGAATTTCGATTTAGGATTTTGTGTTCGTCATGCATAATCTTTATTAATATTATTACTCAAGATTATGTTTGTATGTTCTAATCAAAATGAGAATTAAGGAATTGTAGGTCTGGGTTAAACCTTTTAATTAAATCCAATTTTAACTCTCTCCTAAAGTCTTTGATTTCTTTTTCTCTAGCAATCGCTAATTGAATCCAGCCGAAATGTTCGTAATAAATTAAAAATTCGACATTATAACGAGCACTAAAACTATGAGGATTAATTTTTTCTTTATGCTCGTTCAGTCTTCTCCTTAAATTATTAGTGACACCGGTATATAAAACAGTTTTGTTTTTATTTGTCAAAATGTAAACATAAAAGTTATAAATTCCTTCAGTGTATTCAATCATTTTTTTATAAAAATAATAATTGATTCTTTATAACACAAACATTATAAGCTCTTTGTGTTATTATTTTGTGATTACATATAACTTCGCTTAAATTATAACACGACCTTTGAGACACTTCCAGCGTGACAATCAGTGTAAATAAAGTCAGTGCAAAAAAGCAAATAATTAACTAACTTCAATTATCCACTAATTTGTCATTCCGGAGGAATCTCAACAATTGATTATTTATAAAAATTAATAACTATAAGACGCTTCCAGTGTAACAAACAATGTAAATAGAGTCAGCGCAAAAAAGCAAGTAATTAACTAATATAATTTATCTGTTAATTTGTCATTCCTGAGGAATCTCAACAATTACATATTTACAAAAATCAATAGCAATAAGACGCTTCCAGCGTGACAAACGTGATAGAGAGAGTTTGTTTAGAAAGGTGTTTTAGTTTAATTACCGCAACGACAAATTATCCTCTTTTGTCATTACGGAGGAATATCAACAATTACTTATTTACAAAAATCAAAAGCAATGAGATGCTTCCAGCGTGACAAACTTTATAGATAGAATTTTTTTTTAAAGTATTTTACTTAGTTACCCAAGGTAATAAACTGGACTAATTTGTCATTCCGGAGGAATCTCAACAATTACTTATTTACAAAAATCAATAGCAGTGAGACGCTTCCAGCGTGACAAACGTGGTAGAAAGAGTCTCTTTAAAAAAGCGCTTTAATTTAATTATCGCACAGACACTAATTACTAATTTGTCATTCCGGAGGAATCTCAACAATTACTTATTTACAAAAATCAATAGCAGTGAGACGCTTCCAGCGTGACAAACGTGGTAGAAAGA